>JBOGGE010000231.1:0-3163 GCA_050743865.1 Acidimicrobiales bacterium | reverse complement strand
GCCGGCCGGTGAGCCGGCGGCGGTGCCGGCGGCAGTGCCGGCGGCGGTGCCGGCATCGGTACGGTCGCCGCCCGTCGTGAGCCGGGAGCGCCCGGAGGGGCCGGCGCCCGATGCGCCACCGGCGGCGGCCCCTGTGGCAGCACGCGAGGCGGCACCCACAGCGGACGGCGCCGGGCCGTCCCCGCCCTGCGCACCTCCCACGCCTCCCGACGCCGGACCGGCACCGGGAAGCGACGAGGTGGATGCGGCGACGGCGGTCACCGCAGCCGACACCCCGGCGGTGGCGCCGGAGGGAGCCACCTGGGCGGCGGCGGTCCCGGTGGCCGGCGCCGCCCCGGGCGATGCGAGCTTCGCTGTGGCTGATCGCCGGCCGTGACCGTCCTTGCCGGGGCGGCCACCAGTTCCGGGGGTGCCGGTCGGGCCTGTGGTGCCGGTCGGGCCTGTGGTGCCGGTCGGGCCTGTGGTGCCGGTCGGGCCTGTGGTGCCGGTCGGGCCTGTGGTGCCGGTCGGGCCTGTGGTGCCGGTCGAGGCGGTAGTGCCCGGCGGCGAACCCGATCCTTCCGGCGCGGCGGGACCGGTCGATCCGGCTGCACCGGCCGGGGAGGGGGATGTGGCGACCATCCCCGTCCCCGCCGGCACCGGACCCCCATCCCCGTGGGCGGACGTTCCTGTGGCAGCTGCGCCGGCGTGCCCGGCGCCCGGTGGCGCGGTGGGCGGCGGACCCGTGGGTACCTGCGCCGGCGCGCCGGCAGCCGGCGGGCCCGACGTCTGGTCGGACGTGGCGTCGCGCAGCGCCCCGGCGAAGCCGTCCTCGCCGGCGGGGGCGTCGCCGCCGGGCGGTACGGCCGGTCCCAGCCGGCCCAGCATCGACGCGATCCCGCTGACAGCCGTCCCGCTCACGCCGACCCTCCGATCGTCTGCATGATTGTCCTCACATACGCCTGCGTCTCGGGGTACGGCGGGACTCCGCCGTACTGCTCGACCGCCCCCGGCCCGGCGTCGTAGGCGGCCAATGCCAGGGGCACCGAACCGAACTGGTGGAGGTAGCCCGACAGCAGCTGGGCGGCGCCGTCGATGGCCTCCGACGGTGTGAAGGGTGTGACGCCGAGGCCGGCGGCCGTTCCCGGCATGATCTGCATGATCCCCTCGGCGCCGGCCGAGCTGACGACGTTGGTCTCGAAGCGCGACTCGTGGCGGGCCACGGCGGTGAGGAGGGTGACGGGGACGCCGTACCTGCCGGCGGCCGAGACGAACATCGGCGCCAGGCCGGCCGGCACGCCCGAGCCGGCGGAGGATCCGGCCGCAGACCCGACGGCACCCGCCACCGGCGGCGGCGAGGCCTCGGGGCCATCCGCCGGGAGCACCCGGCGGATGGCGACCGGGTCGCCCACCGGGTCCACCTCCACGTCGGTGCCGGTGTGGGGGGCGTCGATCATCTGGCCGCCGCCGAGGTAGATGCCGACATGGCCGGGCGAAGCGGCGGTGCCGTCGCTCCCGGCGAAGAAGACGAGGTCCCCCGGCTGGGCCTGGGCCAGGCTGGCCACCGGGGTCCCGACCAGTGCCTGTTCCTGGCTGGTCCGCGGCAGGCTGACCCCGAGCTTGCCGTACACGTACTGGACCAGACCGGAGCAGTCGAACCCGGCCTGGCTCTCCCCGCCCCACACGTAGGGCGTGCCGAGAAAGGTGCGCGCCTCGGCCACCACCGCCTGGCCGGTGCTCCCGGCGGCACCCGGACTACCCGTCACGGACGCCGACCAGGCGCCGCTGCCGGGGTCGGCGGGCGACGCCCCTCCTGTCGCTGCGGTCGCCGGGACGCCGGTCGACCCCGGACCGCCGCCGAGGGTGGCGGCCGCCCGGGCCAGGACGTCGGCGAACCGACCGCTCGGGGCCGCCTGCTCGAGGTCCTCGGGCAGCGACGTCATGGTCGCCTGCACGGTGCTGGCCCAGCCTTCGATGGCGGCCAGGGTGGAGGTCATCGCCCCGGCCCCCCCGCCGGCGCCAGGGTGGCGGGGACGGGGGCGCGGCGGCGCCCGGACCAGGTGACGGGGCGATCCAACGCCCGGTGGTCTTCCACGTAGCGAGCGGTCACCAGGTCGTCGACCAGGCCGACCTCGGCCCGGCGCTCGTCCTCGTCGTGCTCCGCCCGCCGGCGCAGGTCGAGCCGCTCGAGCACGGCGACCCGGCGCGCCGCCTGCGCCCAGTCGACCTGGGCCAGCGCCGCCTCACCGGCCGCCCGCATGGCCCGGCGCTGGGCCACACCCATGGCCTCGGCCACCAGGTCGGCCTCCAAGCGGTCCCGCACCAGATCCTCGACCCGGCACGTTGCGGCCTGGCCGGCCAGCACGTCCCGGTAGCGCTGCTGGGCCCGGTCCCGGACGCCGAGCGCCTGCCGGAGGCTGGCATTGGCGCGGAGCAGGGCTCCCTTGGCGCTGGACTCCTCCGCCCGCCGCACCCGCAGGACGGTCTCCAGCCGGAAGCGGTACCGGCTCACGATGCCGGCCCTCCGGTCGCACCGACCCGGAGGGGCCCGGATCCCGCCGACCACGCGCCGGGGGCGGTGGCCGGGGAGCCGCCGTCCGGTGCCGCCGCGCCGGGCCCGACGCCCACCGGGGCGGCCCCCATGGGCACGTCGGCCGGCGCCAGGAGAGCCCCGAGGCACGCCCAGGCCTCGTCGGCCGGGCACGTCTCGGACACCTCCTGACGGAGGAAACCGTCGATGAGATCCTTGCACTCGAGGGCCCGGTCCACGGTGGGGTTGGACCCTTTGGCGTACGCCCCGATCTCCACCAGATCCTTGGCGTCCCGGTAGGCGGCCAGGAGGCGGCGCAGCTCGCGCACCAGCAAACGGCGCTCGGGGGTGGTGATCGCCGGCTCGACCCGGGAGATCGACTCCAGCACCTCGATGCTCGGGAAGTGGCCGGCCGTGGCCAGGCGGCGCGACAGCACGATGTGGCCGTCGAGGATGGAGCGGGCGGCGTCGGCGATCGGCTCGTTCATGTCGTCGCCCTCGACCAGGACGGTGTAGAGGCCGGTGAGGCTGCCCCGCTCGGCGGCGCCGGCCCGCTCGAGAAGCTTGGGGAGAACGGAGAACACCGACGGCGGGTACCCGCGGGTGGCCGGCGGCTCGCCGGCCGAGAGGCCCACCTCGCGCTGGGCCATGGCG
>JBOGGE010000230.1:0-7146 GCA_050743865.1 Acidimicrobiales bacterium | reverse complement strand
GGGGTGATCTGGTCGCGCCGGGGGCGGGTTCCTGCTGCCGGCGGCTCGCCCGGTGGCTGCTCCCGTCGTCTCGCGTCGTTCGGCTGACAGCCCCTGGGATAGCGTGGCGGCGGGCTGGCGGAGCCCGTAACCGAGCCACCGGTCAGGAGCCGGACAGGAGCAGGGAGCCCGACGATGTCCAGACGAGCGCTGATCACCGGGGTCACCGGTCAGGACGGTTCCTATCTGGCCGAGTTCCTCTTGGAGCAGGGTTACGAGGTAGTTGGGATGGTCCGGCGCTCGAGCACGCTCAACTTCGAGCGGATCGCCCACATCCAGGACCGCCTCACCCTGGTGGCCGGTGACCTCCTGGACGAGGTGTCGCTCATCGCCGTGCTCCGGGACCACCGGCCGGCCGAGGTCTACAACCTGGCTGCCCAGTCGTTCGTCCAGACCAGCTGGAGCCAGCCGGTGCTGACCGGCGAGACCACGGCGCTGGGGGTCACCCGGCTGCTGGACGCCATCCGGCTCGTCGACCCCGAGATCCGCTACTACCAGGCCAGCTCGTCGGAGATGTTCGGCAAGGTGCAGGAGGTTCCCCAGCGCGAGACCACCCCGCTGTACCCCCGGAGCCCGTACGGGGTGGCGAAGGTCTACGGCCATTGGATCACCGTCAACTACCGGGAGAGCTACGGCCTCCACGCCTCGTCGGGAATGCTCTTCAACCACGAGTCCCCCCGTCGCGGGCTGGAGTTCGTCACCCGCAAGGTCACCCACGGGGCGGCCCGCATCGCCTGCGGGCTCGACGAGAAGCTGGCCCTCGGCAACCTCGATGCCCAGCGCGACTGGGGCTACGCCGCCGACTACGTGCGGGCCATGTGGCTCATGGTCCAGCAGGACTCGCCGGGCGACTTTGTGGTGGCCACCGGCCAGACGCACGCCGTGCGGGACCTGTGTGCGCTGGCCTTCGCCGCCGCCGGGCTCGACTGGGAGCAGCACGTGGTGGTGGACGAGCGGTTCCTTCGGCCGGCCGAGGTCGACCTCCTGGTCGGCGACGCGTCGCTGGCCGAGCGGACGCTCGGCTGGAGCCGGAAGGTGGACTTCCCGGCCCTGGTCGAGATGATGGTCGAGGCCGACCTTGCCCTGGTGCGCAGCCAGACCGGCTGACCGCATGCCCCGGCGGCCGGAGGTGGGCGCCACCGGCGCCGCCGGGTCCGCCGGGACCGGGCGGCGCCCATGAGCCCGGCGGCCATCACCGCCGACCCGATCGGGGTGCTGATCGCCTTCGGCGCCGGCATCCTCTCCTTCGTCTCCCCGTGCGTCCTGCCGCTGGTCCCGGGCTACGTATCGATGGTCTCTGGCCTCTCGGCCGCCGAGCTGGGCACCGGCACCGCCCCCCGGCGCACGGCCAGGTCCCGGCGGCTCCTCCTGCAGGGCATCGGCCTGTTCGTGGCCGGCTTCACGGTCGTCTTCGTGGCGCTGGGCGCCGCCGCCTCGGGGCTGGGCGAGGTCCTCGGCACCCACAAGGCGGCGCTGACCACGGCGTCGGGGGTGGTGGTCGTCGTCCTCGGGGCCGTCCTCCTGGTCGGGATGGTGCCGTCACGGTGGTGGTCGCTGGCCGGCCCCCGGATCTCCGGCCGCCTGGGTTGGCTGGTCGGCGAGCGGAAGATCCACGTGAACCCGGGCGCCCTCGGCGTCTGGGCGGCCCCGGTGATGGGCATGGCCTTCGCCTTTGCCTGGACGCCGTGCATCGGCCCCGTCCTGGCCGCGGTGCTCGGGCTGGCGGCCGCCCGCGACACGATGGGCGGTGGGGTGCTCCTCCTCTTCGCCTACTCCGTCGGGCTGGGGGTGCCGTTCCTGGTGGCCGGTCTGGCCTTCGACCGCCTGACCACCGGCTACGGGCGGGCCCGGCGCCGGCTGTGGGTGGTCCAGGTGCTGGCCGGGGCGGTGCTGGTGGCCTTCGGCGTCCTGCTCCTCACCGGCCACCTGGGATGGCTGTCGGCCCAGTTCTCCGCCCTGCTCGACCACCTCGGCCTCCAGCGGCTGGCCCAGAGCTGACCCGGCGCCGACCCGGAGCCGGACCCGGCGGCCCGCTTGGCTCGCCGGTCCCCGGCCCTCGTAGCATGTCGGCAACAACATGCCCCCTGCAGTCCACCTTCGTTCCGCCGTCGCCCTCGCCGGCCGTTTCCCTGCGCTGTCCGGGGTCGACCTCTCGGTGGCCGGCGGCGAGGTGGTGGTGGTGCTCGGTCCCAACGGCGCCGGCAAGACCAGCCTGCTGCGGGCGTGCGCCGGGCTCCTGCCGGTGACCTCGGGGGAGGCGGTCGTCCTCGGCCACGACCTGCGGGGCGACCGCACCGCCGTCCGGCGCCAGGTCGGGCTCCTCGGCCACGCCGCACCCCTCTACGACGAGCTGACGGCGGCGGAGAACGTCCGGTTCGCCGTCCGGGCGGCCGGGCTCCCCACCGACCGGGTCGGCCCTGCCCTCGAGCGGCTCGGGCTGGTCGGGCGCCTCCGCCGCACGCCGACCGGGCGCCTCTCGGCCGGCCAGCGACGCCGGGCGGCCCTGGCCGTCCTGGTCGCCCGCCAGCCGGACCTGTGGCTGCTGGACGAGCCCCACGCCGGGCTCGACGCCGGTGCCCGCACGCTGCTCGACCAGCTGGTCGGCGAGGCGGCCGGGCGTGGCGCCGCCGTGCTCCTCTCCTCCCACGAGCCGGACCTGGCGGTGCCCCTGGCCGACCGGGCGGTGTCGATGGCCGGGGGTCGGGTGGCCGGCGAGCGCCCCGGGGGCCGCCGGCCCCGCCTCGCCGCCCTGTCGGCGCCGCCGGAGGTGGCGGGAGGGCGGGCCGATGTGGCATGACGCCCTGCTGGTGGCGGGCAAGGACCTCCGCATCGAGGCCCGGTCCCGGGTGGCGCTGTGGCAGGTGCTGCCCTTCGCCGTGCTGGTGCTGGTGCTGTTCGCCTTCGCCCTCGGACCCGGGCCGTCGGTGCTGCGGTCGGCGGCGCCGGGCCTCTTCTGGCTGGCCGTCCTCTTCTCCACCGTCCTCGCCACGCAGCGGAGCGTGGCCGTCGAGTCGGGCGAGGGCACCCGCGACGGGCTCCGGCTGTCGGGCATCGACCCGGCCGGCGTGTTCCTGGGCAAGGCGGCGGCGGTGGCGGTCCAGCTGGCGCTGCTCCAGGTCGTCCTGGCTCTCGGCATCTCCTTCCTCTTCGGCGTCCGGATCCACTCCTGGTGGCTGGCCGCCGTCGCCTCGGCCCTGGCCACCGTCGGGCTGTCGGCCGCCGGCGTGCTGTACGGAGCGCTCTCGGCCGGCCTGCGGGTCAGGGAGACCCTCCTGCCGCTGCTGGTGCTGCCGATCCTGGCGCCGGTCCTCATCTCCGGATCCCGGGCGTGGTCGGCGGCGGTGACCGGTTCCGTCGCCGCCGGCGCCTCGTGGCTGCGCATCCTCGGCCCGTTCGCCGCCGTCTACCTGGTCGTGGGCGTGGTCCTCTACGGCCCGCTGCAGGAGGCGGCGTGAAGCCGCTGCCGGCCCTGGTGCGCTGGACCGGCGCGGCCGCTGTCGTGTCGGTGGCCGCCACCGTCTGGCTCGGCCTGTGGGTGACCCCCCCGGCCCAGGTGCAGGGCAACCTGGCCCGCTTGGTGTACCTCCACCCGCCGGTGGCCTGGGTCGCCCTCTACCTGGCCTTCGGGGTGGCCGCCCTCTCCAGCCTGCTCTACCTGTGGCGGCGGACCCGCTCGCCGTTCTGGGACCGCCTGGCCGCCGCCGCCGTCGAGGTCGGCGTGGTGTTCAATGCCCTCACCCTGGTGACCGGCTCCATCTGGGGCCGGCCCACGTGGGGGGTGTGGTGGACGTGGACAGCCCGGCTCACCAGCACCGCCCTCCTGCTGGTCCTCTTCCTCGGGTACCTGGCCCTCCGGCGGGTGCCGGCCGACCCCGAGGTGCGCGCCCGCCGGTGCGCGGTGGCGGCCCTGGTGGCCTTCGTCGACGTGCCGATCGTGCACTTCTCGGTCCAGTGGTGGCAGACCCTCCACCAGGGCGGCACCGTGCTCAACCCGACCCTCACCCTCAAGATCCACGGGTCGATGGCCTGGACCATGCTGCTCGGCTTCGTGGCCATGACGCTGGTGTTCGTGTGGATGCTCGTCGTCCGCTACCGGATCGAGTCGCTCCGGGACAAGGTGGGGGACGAGGAGCTCGAGGTGTCCCTGGCCGAGCGGTGGGCCGAGGGTGGCTCCGCCCTCGTCGGCGCGGCGGACCCCGGGACCCCGTCCGCCGGGCGGCTGCCCGAGCCGACGGGGGCGCCTCGATGAGCTACGTCGACGCCGCCTACGCCATCTGCCTGGCCGTCCTCTTCCTCTACGCCGTGTCCCTCCTGCTGCGCCGCCGCCGCCTCGAGCGGGCGGCCCGCCTGTCGGCCGGCACCGGCGCCACCGGCCCCGGGCCCGAGGCCGGTGGCCCCGACCGGCTGCCGCGTTCGGGAGTCGCCGGGCCGTGACGAGCACCACCGAGGTCACCGGACCGCCCCGCCCCTCCGTTCCGGGCGGCGCCGTCCGGGCGGGAGGTGGCCGCCGCCGGCGCCTGCGGGTCCTCGTCGTGTTCGTCGTGCTGGCCGCCGCCGTCGCCTACCTCTTGGTCGAGGGGCTCGGGAGCTCGCTCGACTACTTCGACACCGTGCCCCAGGCCCTCGCCCACAAGGCGTCGATCGGCACGACGACCATCCGTCTCGAGGGGCTGGTGGTGCCGGGCAGCGTGCGCCGCACGGCCGCCGGCGCCGACTTCTCGGTGTCCGGTGGCGGCCGGCGGGTGCCGGTTCGCAATGCCGGCTCGCCGCCCGGGCTGTTCAAGGCGGACCGCCCGGTGGTGGTCGTGGGCCACTTCGCCCGGACCGGGTCCGCCGTGTTCGAGTCGGACCAGATCATGGTCAAGCACACAGCGAACTACATCGCCCAGCACCCGGCCCGGGTCCGGGCCCCCAACGGCTCGGTGCACTGATGGGCCCGGCGCTCGCCGGCCGGGTGGGGGTGTGGCTCGCCTTCGCCGGGGCGATCGCCGGCATGGCGGTGGTGGCGGCCGGGCTCTACCGGCATCGGCGCGGCCGGCCGGCCGACCCCCGCCTCGATCCCCGCCTGCTGGCCCCGGTCGTCCTCCTGGGGGCGGTGGTGGCCACCGTGGCCATGGAGCGGGCGCTGGTCACCCACGACTTCTCCCTGGTGTACGTGGCCGACAACAACGCCCGGGCCACCCCGCTCATCTACTCCATCACCGGGCTGTGGTCGGCACTGGCCGGGTCGATCCTCCTGTGGGGCCTGTTCCTGGCCGCCGCTGGCGCCCTTTTCGTCTGGCGCTACCGGCGCCGGGCGGCCGACGGGGTGGTCCGGTGGGCGACGATGGTCATGTACACCGTCACCGCCTTCTTCTTCGGTCTGATGGTGGGCCCGGCCAACCCCTTCCTCACGGTGCCCGGCGGCACCCCCCTCCACGGGGCCGGGCCGAACGCCCTCCTGCAGGACAACCCGCTCGTCGCCGCCCACCCGCCGCTCTTGTACCTCGGCTTCGTCGGCTTCACCGTGCCGTTCGCCTTCGCCGTCGGCATGCTGGTCACGGGCCGGGTGGGGGAGCAGTGGCAGGCCGAGGTGCGCCGGTGGACGCTCGTCTCGTGGACCTTCCTCTCGGTGGGGATCGTGCTCGGCGCCTGGTGGTCCTACCAGGTGCTCGGCTGGGGCGGCTTCTGGGGGTGGGACCCGGTGGAGAACGCCGCCCTCATGCCGTGGCTGTGCGGCACCGCCTACCTGCACTCGGTGCTGGTCCAGGAGCGCCGGGGGCTGCTCCGGGTGTGGAACCTGTCGCTGTCGGTGGCCACCTTCGCCCTCACCATCCTGGGCACCTTCCTCACCCGTTCGGGGGTCGTCCAGTCCGTCCACGCCTTCAGCGAGTCGACCCTCGGTCCGATCCTCATCGCCTTCTTCCTCGCCGTCGTCGTCGTCGGCTTCGGGCTCATCGCCTGGCGGGGCGACCGGCTGCGGTCCCCGGGCGGCGTCGACGCCCCCCTCGGGCGGGAGGGCGCCTTCCTGGTGAACAACCTCCTCTTCGTGGGGTTCGCCGCCGTGGTCCTCCTGGGCACCCTTTTCCCCCTCCTCTACCAGGCCATCGAGAACCAGCAGGTGACGGTGGGCGCCCCGTACTTCGACACGGTGGCCGTGCCCATCGGCCTGGCCCTGCTGCTCCTCATGGCGGTGGCGCCGGCCCTCTCCTGGCGCAAGGTGAACGGCACCGTCCTGTGGCACCGGCTGTCCGTGCCGGCCTGGATCGGCGTGCTCACCGTGGTCGGCTGCGTCGTCGGCGGGGTACGCGGCGCCGAGCCCTTGCTCGGCTTCGGGCTGGCCGCCTTCGCCGCGTCGTCGGCCGGCCGGTCCCTCCTCCTCTCGGTCCGTTCCAGCGTGCGGCGCGGCGCCGGGGTCTGGCGGGGGCTGGTCGGGCGCACCAACGGGGGAATGGTCGTCCACCTGGGCGTGGTCGTCCTGGCCATCGGGCTGGTGGCCGCCACCTCCTTCCGGGCCCAGTCCGAGCTGGCCCTCCACCGGGGAACGGCGGTCCGCTACGACGGGCACACCTTCCTCTTCGAGGGCCTCCGCAACGTCACGACGCCGCAGCGGCGGGCCACCGAGGCGGTGGTGCGGCTGGACGGGGGCCGGACCTTCGCCCCGGCCGTCAGCCAGTACGCCGGGCGGGGCTCGGAGACCGTCGGCACCCCGGCCATCGACTCGGGGCTCTTCGACGACGTGTACATGACGTTCGACGCCCTCGGCGGCACCGGCCCTTCGACCGGCGCCGCCGCCATCCCGGGCCTGGCCCCGGGGTCGATCGCCCTCGGGATCGTGGTCGAGCCGCTCATGGCCTGGATGTGGGCCGGCGGGCTGCTGATCGGCGTGGGCGGGCTGCTGGCCCTGGTGCCGGGCGACCGCCGGCGCTCCACCGACCCGGTGTCGTCGCTGCCGCCGATGGCCGGCGGGTCCGGTGGAGGTGACGCCGGCACCGGCGACGGCGACGGGGATCAAGCGGCACGGGTCCCGCCGGATCCGGTGGGGGCAGGGAGCGCGGTGCGGTGACGACCCGGGCCCAGGCGGCCGGCGCTCCGGGGCCCGACCGGGCCCGCCGCCCGGTCCGGCAC
>JBOGGE010000229.1:0-4498 GCA_050743865.1 Acidimicrobiales bacterium | reverse complement strand
GGTCGGGGCCACCGGGACCGAGGACCAGGGCGGCTACTGGGAGGTGGCGTCCGACGGCGGGGTGTTCGCCTTCGGGGACGCCACGTTCTCCGGCTCGATGGGCGGCCGCGCCCTCGACGCCCCGGTGGTGGGCATGGCCCCCGACCCGACCGGTGCCGGCTACTGGGAGGTGGCGTCCGACGGCGGGGTGTTCGCCTTCGGGGACGCCAGGTTCTCCGGCTCGATGGGCGGCCGCGCCCTCGACGCCCCGGTGGTCGGGATGGCCGGGGCGGCGGGCGGCACCGGCTACTGGCTGGCCGAGGGGGCGCCGCTCACCGGCAAGGTGGTGACGATCGACCCCGGCCACGACGGCGGCAACGCCGGCGATCCGTCCTTCATGGACCAGGCGGTGTGGAACGGCACCGGCATGGAGTCGTGTGACACCGCCGGCACGGCCACCGATGGCGGCTACCCCGAGCACGAGTTCAACTTCGAAGTGGCGACGGCCCTCGCCGCCGACCTGCGGGCCGAGGGAGCGGCGGTCGTCCTGACCCGCACGTCCGATACCGGTGTCGGCCCGTGCGTGCCCGAACGGGCCGCCATCGGCAACGAGGCGCACTCCGCCGCCGCCGTCAGCATCCACGCCGACGGGGGTCCGGCCGGAGGGCGCGGCTTCGCCGTTCTGGAGCCCGTGGCCGACGGGATCAACGACGCCATCGTCGGCCCGTCCGCCGTCTTCGGCGCCGACCTGCGGGACTCCTTCGCCGCCGTCACCGGCGAGCCGACCAGCACCTACGACGGGGTCGACGGCATCCAGCCACGCGGCGACCTGGGCGGCCTGAACCTGTCCACCGTGCCCAAGGTCCTGATCGAATGCGCCAACATGCGCAACCCTGCCGACGCCGCCCTGGTGGTGGACCCCGGCTGGCAGCAACTGGCGGCGCGGGGCATCGCCGCCGGCATCACGACGTTCCTCACCGGCGCCGCCGGTTGACGTCGGCTGCCAGCCGGCGTCATGGGCTCGCCGTGAAGCGGTCCTGCGTCAGGCTTCGGCGTCGGCCGGCTCGTCGTCCCAGTCGGGGGACGGCTGCTTGCGTGCCCGGTAGACCTCGGGATCCTCGTGGATGAGGTGCCACCAGCCCCAGACGGCGAGCAGGGCGAACGCCGGCCATTCGATGCTGTAGAACCAGCTCAACCCGTTGCCCGACAGCGCCCGGGTCGCCTGCCACCAGGCGGCGACCAGGCACCCCGGCGCCACCACCGCCACCTCGAGATGGAGAAGGAGCGCCCGGGGGGAGAACCAGCGCTTTCGCACCGTCGAAGTGTAGGTGTCAACAGGTCGGTGCGCAGGGGCGCGCGCCGATGCCCGGCTGGCGACAGTACGGTCCCGGATCGATGCCGCCGGTCTCGCTCCCCGCTCGCCCGGGCCAGCCCGGCCGCTGGCGGGCGGCGGTGCGGTTCGACCCGCAGCCGAACCATCGCCTGCCGTCGGCGGGGATGATGGTGGTCGCCGCCGCCGTGTCGATCGCCGGGTCGCTGGCCGCCGATGCCGCGCTGGTCGCCGCCGGAACGGCGGCCTTCCCGGCGGTCCGGGACTACTCGCACTTCCGGTTCGGCGACTACGGCCTGCTGACCCTGATCGGCGTGGTCGTCGCCTGCGCTGCATGGCCCGCCGTCGCCCGCCTCACGGCGGCGCCTCGATGGTTGTTCCTCCGGCTGGCCGTGGCGGTGACCCTGGTCCTTTGGATCCCCGACCTGTGGCTCCTCCTCGTGCTCCACGAGCCTTCCGACGGAGTCGGGGTGCTGATGGTCATGCACCTGGGTGTCGCCCTCGTCACCTACAACATCGTGGTACGTATCGCACCCGTCCGGTATCGGGACGCCGGCGTCCCGGCCTCCGGCGTGGGAGCTGGCGATCCCGTCAAGATCCCGGTGCAGTCGTGGGTCGAGCGCTCGGCGGCGTGGACCGCCATGACCGTCGTCGTCTGTGCCGAGCTCTTGGTCGGCGTGGTGGCGCTCGTCGCCGTCCCGATCGGGCGCCCCGACGGGCTCTTCCCGCGCCAGGGGCGGGCCGTCTACGACGCCCATGCCCTTCTCGGTGCGGCCCTGGGCGTGGGGGCGGTGCTGCTGTGGGTCGCCAGCCGGCGGGCGGGGCGGGTGCTGCGGATCGCCGCGGTGGCCGGCCTGGTCGGCGTGGCGCTGGGGGGCGTCGGCGGCCTCCTCTCCACCGAGCACGCCCTCCGGTTGGGCGGCGTGGTCCTCATGTTCGGGGGGACCATGGTGGGAGGGTTCGCCTACATGGTCGGCGCTCTCGAGCCGACGAGGGAGGGACAGGCGGGTTCCGAGCCCGGCCAGGCACCCGAGCCCGGCGGTCGCCGGATCTCGGTGGTCCCCGAGGCGGCAACCGACGCCGAGCGGTGAATGCCCGGGTGCCGCCACCCGGCGCCGAGCGGTGAGTGCCCGGGCCCCGGCGACCGGGGATCGTGGGCCCGACCCGCCAGCCCGAGCCCTCGTAGAGTACGGCTCGTCGGCGTGAGGGTCGTTCGGAGGGCGTGGGGATGATCGGTGGGAGCAGGAGCGGCGGGGGGTCGGCCGACATGAGGGCGACCGGCGGCCGACCGGGTGTGCACGACCGGCTCGAGTGGTACCGGGGGGTCACCCCGTGAGCTACCTCACCTCCCACTGGTCGTTCGACCCGTTCCTGGTCATCGCCGTGGCGACCGTGGTGGTCCACGAGATCGGGTTGCGGCGCCTGGCCCGGCGATCGGATCCGCGCCGGACCCGCCGCCGGCGCCTGCGGTCCCTGCTCTTCTACGGCGGCATCGTGCTCCTGCTCCTCACGGTGGAGTCGCCCATCGACTACTGGGCCGACTCGTACTTCTTCGTCCACATGATCGAGCACATCCTGCTCATGTTCTTCTGCCCCATCCTGGTGGTGGCCGGGGCCCCCTGGGTCCCCCTGCTCCTGGCAGTGCCGGTGTCGCTCCGCCGCCGCCTCGGGCGTGCCCTGGCCCTGGCCCCGGGCCTGGCGCCGTGGCGGTCGGTCTGGCAGGGGGTGACGTCGCGGTGGACGGCGCTGGTCGCCTTCAACGTCGTCATGGTCTTCTGGCATCTCCCCGGGCCGTTCGACCTGGCCGAGGACAACGGCACCGTGCACATCTGGCTCATGCACGGCAGTTTCTTCGTCACCGGGCTGTTCTTCTGGCTCCAGATCATCCCTTCCCGGCCCTTCCACCGCCGCGCCTCCTCCGTCTTCCAGATGGGCATGATCCTGGGCACCAACGCGGTGATGTTCGTCCTGGCCATGGCCCTCAGCATCTTGACGCGGCACTCCTGGTACAGCGCCTACGCCAACGTGCCCGGGGTTACCCTGTCGCCCTTCGCCGACCAACAGCTCGGGGCGGCGATCCTGTGGGTTTGCGGCGACTTCTGGGCCATCCCGGCCTTGATCGCCGTCGTTCGCCGGGCGATCGTCGAGGAGGGGAGCCTCTCCGACGTGGTCGACGCGATGGTCTGGCGCCGGGGCGACCGATGGCGCGAGCCGGCGGCGCTCCGGCCGGCGTTCGGGGCGCCCCCGCTTCCCGGGCGCCGCGGTCGACGGGCCCTCGGGCCGGTGGCGTCGCAGACCGCCCGCCCGATGGTCCCGCCTGCGGGACGGGCGGAGCCCCGGACGACGGGCGCCGGCCCGGGGGTGGCGAACGGAAAGCACCCGCCACCTCGGTAAGTCCCTGGTCGCAGCCGCCCCGCCGGGTGCTTGCAAACAATTGCAGAAATGTCGGGCTAGATGCTTGACTCAGGCAACCGAACCCTTCAGACTGCATCCTCAAGCAGGCCCGCTTGTGGGACCGGGCTCGGCCGAGAGCGCCGGGGACCCGGTGGTCACCGGCACTGGCGAGTACCCGGTCCAAGTGTCGGAGAAGGGAAGAGGGGGATTGTCCCGATCAGGGCGTATCGCAATCGTGCTCGGGTTGCTGGCCGCGGTGACGTTCATGGTCGTCTGGTCGGCAATGACGTTCGTCGGAACCGAGCCGCCGTCGGTGAGCTACAGCACTGGCCACCACTCGGGCCAGCCGGTCCACCTGGTCCTCCAGACCGACGGCGCCGTGGGCACAGGTGCCCACCCGACATGGGTGTCCTACCAGGTGAAGAGCCCAGCCACCGGCCAGTGGGTGCACACCACCCTTTGGGAGCTTCCGCCCAACACCAAGATCAACGTCACCATCTACCAGTTCGACTCGGGCAGCCCGCTGCGTAACCAGCACTGGGGGCGGGTGACCGGTGTCGACGGTGGCTCGATCACACTCAACGGGACAACAACAGTCAAGGTCATCGACTCCAACAAGGTGAACGTCGGTCATACCTTCACCGTCCCCGCCCTCGGGATCAACGTCCCCCTCCTAGGCGTCGACACATCCAAGAAGACCTTCTGCACAGCCGGGCCGTGCAACCCGGCCACCCAGCTCAACAACAAGGTGCAGTTCTCCTTCACCACCCCCGGGACCGGCGTCTTCCACTGGCA
>JBOGGE010000228.1:0-32471 GCA_050743865.1 Acidimicrobiales bacterium | reverse complement strand
CCGACCGCGCTGTCCGTTCCGGGTCCGCCACCCGGTAGCCTCGTTCCATGTTCGTCGTGCTGGCATTGGTCTTCGTGGCGCTGTTCATCGTCTTCCCGATCGTGGGGCTGGCCATTGGTGCGCTCATCAGCGCGGCCATCGTCGGGCTCGTCATCGGCGCCCTGGGTCGCCTGGTCATCCCCGGTCGCCAGCCCATCGGCCTTCTGGCCACGGTGCTGCTCGGGCTCATCGGCTCGATCGTCGGGAGCTTCATCGGCCACCACGTTCTCGGGATCGGCGCGGTCAGCATCCTGCTCGAGATCGGCGTCGCCGCCGCTGCGGTGGCGCTCTACGCCGCCCGGCCAGTCCAGGGACGCCGCCCCGGCGAGATCGGGAATCGCTAGAGCTCCCGACGCCGCTCACGGGGCGTCCCCGTCCCTGCTGCCTGGCCAACGCCGTCGAGGTCGCCCCGTTCGATATGTTGCCGCGCCGGAGCCCGAGCCCGAGCCCGAACCGGAGCCCGAGCCCGAACCGGAGCCCGAGCCCGAACCGGAACCCGAGCCCGAACTCGAACCCGTGCCCGAACCCGAGCCTGTGTCACCGCGAGGTCGTGCCAGCGCGATCCTGGTAGCGGACCGGGTCGGCGACGAAGCGGTCACGGCAGCGCTCGGAGCAGAAGACGATTAGCCGCTCGCCGCGTACTGCGCTGGCTGGAGCATGGCGGATCTCCACCTGCATCCCGCACACCGGATCCCGGCCGTGGGCCGTCCCGCCGCCGAAGCGCCTCCGATTACGGTGCAGCCACCACAGCACGGCGAAGCCGGCCAGGGCCAGGATGTCGAGGACCGTGGTGTAGTTCCAGCGGAGCACATCGCCGACGGGCACACCTGGCTGGGCGGTAGGCACCCAGCCGGCCGCCCGGAAGACGACCTCGGTCACCAGCCCGGCCGCCGACATCACCAGCCAGAAGACGCCGAGCATCCGTGCGGCCATCCTCCAGCCGTACTGCTTGCGGTAGACGAGGAGAAGGGGCAGCGCGATCAGGTCGGCGAAGACGAACGCCACCACCCCGCCGAAGCTGATCCCGCCGCGCCACAAGGCGGCGGCCAGGGGGACGTTGCCGACCGAGCACACGAAGCTGATCATGGCGACGAACGGTCCGACCACCGCGTTCTCGAGAGTGGTCCAGACCCCGTGGTCCCGGAGGAAGACGTCGCCCCAGACGTTGGCCGGCACCAGGATGGTCAGGAACCCTGCGACCACGAATCCGATCGCCATCTCCTTGCGGAGCATGGCCAGGTCGCTCATGGTGTAGCCGGCGGCGTCGGACCAACCGACGGCGGTGCGGATCCGCCGCTGCCAACCCACCCGTTCGAGTGCCGCCTCGGTCTCGCGGTCGTCCTGACCATGGGTGCCTTCGGCCGCCGACACGGTGGCCCGTGCACCGGCCAGGGCCCGGCCGCGGAACCAGAGCGAGCCGGCGCCCGCCAGGAAGACGATCATGATCACGCCACCGACGAACTCGGCTGCCAGGAACTGCCAGCCGATCAATACCAGCAGCACGATGCCCAGTTCCATCACCAGGTTGGTAGAGGCGAACATGAACACCATGGCAGCCAGGAAGTCGGCGCCTCGGGCGAAGAGCGATCGGGCCATGGCCGATGCCGCGTAGGAGCACGACGACGAGGCCATCCCGTACACCGACGCCCGGGCGATGCTCGACGGGCGGTGATCCCCCAGGTGCCGCTGCATCGCCCGGCGAGACGCGAACGCCTGCACGGCACCCGAGAGCGCGAACCCGAGCACGAGTGCCCACAGGATATCCCACAGCATGTAGAACCCCTCCCGCAGGCTGTGCCCGACGTCGGTGAGCGCGCCGGCAAGGGTCAGGGCCAGAAGGTCAGGGTGCATCGCGCCCCTCCGGCGGCCAGCCGCCGCCGCGGACGTTCACGAGCGCACCAGTCGCTCGATCGCGGCCCGGGCTTCCGCCACCTTCTCGTCGGCCCCGGGGCCGCCTGCCGTCAGGGCTTCCTGCACGCAATGGGAGAGGTGGTCGCCGAGGAGCTCGAGAGCCGTCGCCTGCAGGGCGCGGGTGGCCGCCGACACCTGCGTCAGGACGTCGATGCAGTAGACGTCGTCCTCGACCATCCGGCTCAGTCCACGTACCTGCCCCTCGATGCGTCGCAGGCGACGGAGGACCGATTCCTTGTTCTGGCTGTACCCGACCATTCCGCACCTCCGAGGCTCGTACCCGATCGCTACCCTATACCCCTAGTGGGTATCTGAAAACCCCCTCGGGTCCCGTCACCCCGCCCGCTCCCGCCAACCCCCCCGCTCCCGCCAACCCTCCCGCTCGCGCCACCCCTCCCGCCCACGGACAGCCGGACGGCGCCGGGGGCCTACGCTCCCTGACGGTGGACGGCGCAGCGGGGGAGGCGGGGCACCATCGGGCCAACGAGGACGAGGCCGGGAGCTCGGCGAGTGACGATGCCGGGATCCAGCGGCCGGGGGCCGTCGGCGACCCGACGGCGACGCTGCTCGGCCTCATGCCGATGGCCCGGACCCTCGGCCTGGTCGTGGTGCGTTACGAACCGGCCGAGGTGCGGGCGACGATGGCCTGGCGCGCCGAGCTGTGCACGGCCGGCGGCGTCCTCCACGGCGGCGCGTTGATGGCCCTGGCCGACAGCACCGGCGGTGCCTGCGCCTTCCTCAACCTTCCGGACGGGGCGGCCGGCACCACCACCATCGAGTCCAAGACCAACTTCCTCCGAGCGGTCCGGAGCGGGTTGGCGGAGGCCTCTTCGCACCCGTTGCACGTGGGGCGGACGGTGGTCGTGGTCGAGACCGATGTCCGGGACGACCGGCAACGCCCGGTGGCCCGGGTCGTCCAGTCCCAGCTGGTCCTGCGGAACTGACCGACGTGCCGGGTGGAGCGACCGCGGGCAGTCGAGCGCGGGAGCACGACGATCCCCCGAGCAGCTAACTTTCGCCAGATGGCCGCGGCACCGGCGATCCAGCTTCGAGGGGTCCACAAGCGCTTCGGCGGGGTCCAGGCGGTGCGCGGGATGGATCTCACCGTCGACGCCGGGGAGGTGGTGGCGTTCCTCGGTCCCAACGGGGCCGGCAAGACCACCACCATCGACATGATGCTCGGGCTCTCGGCGCCGTCCGAAGGTTCGGCACGGGTCTTCGGCATCCAGCCGCAGCAGGCGGTCCGCAAGGGACTGGTCTCTGCGGTCATGCAGAACGGTGGGCTGCTGAAGGACCTCACGGTCGGCGAGACCGTCGAGTACATGGCCCGGCTCTTCGCCGCCAGCCGCCCGGTGGGCGAGGTGCTGGAGCGGGCGGGCATCGCCGAGCTGTCGGGCCGGATGGTGGGCAAATGCTCGGGTGGCGAGCAGCAGCGGCTGCGGTTCGCCCTCGCCCTGCTCCCCGATCCGGCCCTGCTCATCCTGGACGAGCCGACGCAGGGGATGGACGTCGAGGGCCGTCGCCTGTTCTGGCACCAGGTCCGCCAAGACGCCGCCGGCGGGCGGACCATCCTCTTCGCCACCCACTACCTGGAAGAGGCCGACGCCTATGCCGACCGCATCGTGCTCATCCGCCGGGGCGAGGTGGTGGCGGACGGTACCTCGGCCGAGGTGAAGAGCCTGGCGTCGGGCCGGACCGTCCGGGCGACGCTCCCCGGCGCCGACGAGGGCGTGCTGGCCCGGCTTCCCGGGACCGTCCGGGTGGAGGTGCGCGGTGACAGCGTCCTCGTGCGGTCGACCGACAGCGACGCGGTGGCTCGTTATCTCCTGACGGAGACCCCGGCGCGGGATCTGGAGGTGGCGGCGGTCGGCTTGGAGGAGGCGTTCCTCGTCCTGACCGGTGACGGGGACGGGGATGGCAGCCGGCCACCCGGTCCCGGGACCGGCGGTGACGCAGCGGGAGGGCAGGTGTCGGCGGCAGTCGTCCGGCCCCCGGTCGGCTCGGCCGGGACGGGTGCGAACCGATGAGCCAGGTCATGGGTCGACCCCTCGGCCAGCGACTCGGCCAGTCGGAGGGGGTCGCCTCCCTCCTCGACCGCCCGGTCACCCGGCGAGGGGGTTTCTCCCTGGGCGTGGTGCGGATCGAGGTCCGGCGCCTCCTGCGGAACCGGCGCACCGTGCTCTTCTCCGTCGCTCTGCCGCCGATCTTCTTCCTCATCTTCGGGCTCAACAGCGCCTATGCGAGCGAGCGCTATGGCTCGGGCAACGTGTCGGCCGACATCCTCGTCTCCATGGCCCTCTACGGCGCGGTGCTCGCCACCACGAGCGGCGGCGCCATGGTGTCGATCGAGCGGGCCCTCGGCTGGAGCCGTCAGCTCCGGGTGACTCCGCTGGCGCCCGTGGCCTATATCGCCATCAAGATGTTCACCTCGCTGGTGCTCGGGGCGGCGTCCGTCGCCGTGGTCTACGTGGTCGGTGTGCTCACCGACAAGCCCGCCATGCCGACGTGGGTGTGGATCGTCACCGGGCTGGCCGTCTGGATCGGCTCGCTCCTGTTCGGTGCCTACGGGCTGTTCATCGGCTACCTGCTTCCGTCGGAGAACGTCATGCAGATCATCGGGTTCACCCTGATGCTGTTCTCTTTCGGCGGCGGGCTGTTCATCCCGCTCAGCCAGTTCTCCCACCCGCTGCGGATCATGGCTGCCTGCACGCCCCTTTGGGGGCTGAACCAGCTCTGCCATTTCGCCCTGGCCGGCGGTGTCTTCGACTGGCGGTGGGCGGCCAACCTCGTTGCCTGGCTGGTGGTCTTCGGCGCCGGTGCAGTGTGGCGCTTCAGCCGGGACACCGCCCGGGTGTGACCCGATCGCATCGGGGCCGCCGAGCGCCGTTGCCGATCATCGGCGCGGCGGCCTGCGTCGAATCGGTCCTGGCGATGATGCCGATATCGGCATAATCGCGAGGGATCAGGCGGAGCGCCTCGGACGCTGCGCCCGGTGCGTTCCGTCCCGTGCTCACCTACACGGCGGAGCGGGCGGGGGCCACGGTCAGGCTCTGCGACCGCAATGCGGCGGCCGATCTCCGCCACTGGCCGGGTCATGCCAGTCCTCGTCCAGTCGGGGCGAGCGCCCCCGTCGTCAGCAGCTCGGGCCGCGGTGCCCGAGACGCGGGCTCCGGCGTTGGGGACACCCTTCGCCGGGGAAGGCCATGTACGACCGGTGCTCTCGGGCTGTCGGCCGTGGCCAGTGAGGCGAGACCCGAGAGGAACCCTGCGAGGGGTGCCCCATGAGCGTGCAACTGCCGCACGCTCATGGCAGCGGATGGTGTCCAGCTCGGTGGCTGTGACGGTCGATGCCTACGACGTGCCCGGCTGACACCGGCGCACGGATCAGCCCTTCCCGCAGAGCACGTAGGGGTTCAGGGCCATCGAGCGGCCGGCGGCAAGCTGCCCGGTCACGACGGCGACCGTCCGCCAGCCGCCCGAGACCGGGTACGAGGACTGCAGGACCACGTTGCCGCGTGTGGCGTCGGCCACCGAGCCGCCCGTCGACGTCCCGCCCGACGACCCGGTGGCGTCGGCCACCGTGACCCGCCCGCCACCGCCCGCCAGCCTCTCGCCGGTCGGGCAGGAAGAGGTGGCGGTCAAGGTGGTGCCGACCGCCGGGTCCGACGACGTGGTCATGGCCGGACGTGCGACCACGGTGCTGGCGGTGAGCGTCCCGGTTGGCCCTGCTGGGCCGGCCCTTCCGGCGACCCCGCGAGGCCCGGCCGGCCCGGGCTGCCCGGCCGGGCCCGGTGGCCCGGCCGGGCCCGTCTTCCCGCTCGCTCCGGCCGGTCCCGTGGGGCCGATCGCCCCCTGCGGCCCGGCGATGCCCTGGACTCCCTGGAGGCCTTGGGCCCCCCGCGTGCCGGTCTGCCCGACCGGTCCCTGCGGCCCGGTGGCCTTGGCCGGCCCCATCAGCAGGGCAGCTGCCCCCAGTGCCATGCCGCCGGCGCCCAGGGCTAACGCCACCGCCACCAGAGCTCCCGTCGGGTGCCACGTCCGGCCCGTGGCACCTGTCGAGCGGGTGGGCGACGGCGGCTCGACCGACCCGGTCGGCCGATCATCGACCGGGGTACCTCCCTCGAGCCCCACGAGCCTCGTCGGCTCACCGCCAGGCATCGCAGTCGAGCCTTGCGTGCTTGCGGTCGCGCCGGCACCATCCCCGGCCGCCTCCGCCCCGGCCGCCTCCGCCCCGGCCGCGGCGGAGGCGGCCGCACCTTCCGAACGTTCGCCGCCGCCGGCCCGCCCGCCGGCCCCGGTTGGTGTGACCCCGTCTGGCGACGGCGACGGTTGGTCCCCGATCAGCCGTAGCCGCCGCTGCCGCTCCACCCGTTCTTCTGCAAGGCTCATCGTCGACCGTCCACTCTCGCTCGGCTGCCGCTGGTCCACCTGGCCGTCCCTGGCATCTCCGTTGTCCAACATGCGCCGGCATTGGTGGGTTCGGCCCGACTCTGTGTTACGGTCGCGTGACAATCGCTGCCTGCGGGGTGACGGAGACTGGGTCGGCGATCGGCCCCGCGGACGCACGGGCCGGGCGAACGTGCGGAAAACGAGGTGAAGATAGAGAGCCACCGAGCATCGAGCCCAGCCCGCTGAGCGCGGAGCCCGGGTCCCGAGCGCCGGACGCCACACCGAGGGAGGGTCTGCAGGGTGCCCCGACGAATCCTGTTCATCGAGGACGACGATCACATCCGGGCGATGCTGTCCCTCTCGCTCGAGCAGGACGGGTACCTCGTCGTGCAGGCTCGCAGCGGCGAGGAGGGGCTCAAGGAGTTCGAGCGGAACGGTGCCGACATGGTGCTGGTCGACCTCCGCCTGCCGGACATGGACGGGTTCGAGGTGACCCGGACCCTGCGGCGCGGCGCCGACGTCCCGATCGCCATGGTGACGGCCAGCGGGGACACGTACGACGTGGTGGCCGGGTTGGAGGCTGGGGCTGACGACTACGTCGTGAAGCCGGTCGTGGCCAAGGAGCTGTCGGCCCGGATCCGCGCCCTGCTCCGGCGGGCGGCGGCATCGGGTCCGGCGGGGACGGTCCAGCGGTTCGGTGAGGTGGAGCTCCACCGCGAGGCCGGTGCCGTCTACCGGTCGGGGCAGGAGCTCGGGCTGACCCGCACCCAGTTCCGTGTCCTGTGCGAGCTGGCCGCCACGCCGGGCTGGGTGGTGAGCCGAGCCCAGCTCCTCGAACGGGTCTGGGGCTACGACTTCTTCGGTGATGACCGCCTGGTCGATTACCACATCAGCGGGCTCCGGACCAAGATCGAGCGCGACCCGGCCAACCCCGAGCTGATCGTCACGGTCCGTGGGTTGGGCTACAAGCTGATTGCCGGCCCCTGAGCCGGACCCGGCGGCGCGGAGGCCAGATGACCCCATTGGAGCCCGACACCGGCGGACGGAGGAGGTTCGGTGTCCAGAGGAGGGCGATCATCGCCTTCGCCCTGGGGGCGGCACTGGTGTCGGCCACGCTGGCGCTGGCCACGTTCTTCGTCGTCCGCCACGATCTCGTGAGCCACCGGGTGTCGAGCGTGGTCCGGGAGGCTTTCGTGAATGCCCGCCTGGTCAAGGTGGAGCTGCGGGCTCCCACGGCGAACGTCGACGACGCGCTCAATACCGTCACGACCACCAGCGGCGCTCGCTCGCTCATCTACCGCCACGGGCTGTGGTTCTCCAACACCGTGTCGGCCAGCGGCACGTCGGTGCCCCCGGCACTGGTGCGGGCGGTGGCCGGTGGAAGTCCCGCCCAGCAACTGGTGGTCATCGCCGGCCAACCCACGGTCGTGGTCGGCGTACCGCTCCGGTCGATCGAGGTGTCGTACTTCGAGGAGCACTCGCTCACCGAGCTCCAGAGCACGCTCAACGTGCTGGCGACCGTGCTCACCACCGTGGCCATCGCCACCACGGTGGGCGGCGCCCTGGCCGGTTGGGCGGCCAGCCGGCGGCTCATCCGGCCGCTGAGCGACATCGCCCGCGTCGCCACCGACATCGCCGGTGGCACCCTCGAGCGGCGCCTTCCTGACGACCCCGATCTCCAGCCGCTCGTCACCTCCTTCAACGGAATGGTCGGAGCGCTCCAGCGACGGATCGAGCGGGATGCCCGGTTCGCCTCGGACGTGACCCATGAGCTGCGATCGCCCCTCACCACCATCGGGGCCTCGGTCGAGCTGCTCGGCTCCTATCGGGAGCGGCTTCCCGACGGCGGGACCCGGGCCCTCGACACGCTGCAATTCGAGGTGGAACGGTTCTCCACCATGGTCCAGGATCTGCTCGAGATCGCCCGCACGGATGCCGGAGCGGCCGAGCTGCACATGACCGAGGTGCCCCTCGACGAGCTGGTTGTCCTGACCGTCAGCCGGCACGACCCCGGCCTCCCGGTGCTCGTCGCCCCGGCCGCCGTTGGCCTGCGGATCCGGGGTGACAAGCGCCGCCTCCAGCGGGTGCTGGACAACCTCCTCGACAACGCCACTCTCCACGCTGGCGGCCCGGTCTCGGTGACGGTCGGGGTCGACGGCGGGTGGGCGACCGTCGCCGTCGACGACCAGGGGCCCGGAGTACCGCTGGCGGAGCGGGAACGTGTCTTCGAACGCTTCTATCGGGGCGCCGCCTCGGGTCGCCGGCGGGCCACCAGCGGCACCGGCCTCGGCCTGGCCCTGGTGGCCGAGCACGTTGCCGCTCACCGCGGAACGGTTCGTATCGAGGACCGGCCGGCCGGCGGCACGCGGGTGGTCGTGTCCTTGCCGATCGGGATGGCATGACCCGTCACCGGCCGGCGGCGCCGACCGGGGCCCGGGCGGGCGTCCGGGGCCGGCGCCGCGCCGCGGCCCGGGTCGCCGTCCTCGCTTCGATGGCGCTGCTGCTCGCCGCATGCGGCATCGGCGCCGAAGCGTCGCCCAAAGTCTTGGGGAAAGAGGACGTCCCGTTCGGTCTCCTCGATCAGTCGCCGCCGACGACCACGGTCGCCCCGCCCAGCCAATACGTGATCGTCTACTTCGAGGGACCCCAGCGCCTGGTGCCGGCGCGGAGGCCCGTCTCGGGATCCCTCACCTTGGAGAGCTCCCTCCGGGCGTTGGGGAGGGGTACCACCACGACCGAAGCGGGCGCCGGGCTCTTGAGCCCGGTGTCGACGGCGGCGCCGCTGGGCCTGACGCGGATCGACGGATCGACGGCCGTCGTGAGCGTCGGCGGCACCTTCACCTCGCTGAGCGGTCCCGAGCAGATCGCCGCCGTGGCCCAGCTGGTGTACACCGCCACCTCCTTCCCCGAGGTGGCGGCGATTGAGGTCCGCATCAACGGCCAGGCGGTTGCCGTGCCTCGTGGCAACGGGAAGCTGACCAGGGGACCGCTCGGCCGGGCGGACTTTGCCTCGCTGGCCCCCCTCTGACCGGGATCGGCGAGCACCGAGACGTGGGTGGAGTCGCGCCTCGTGGGGGCGGTGGTCCCTCTGCTCAGCGACGACCGCCGTCGGTGTTGATCACCACCCCGGTGACCACCCGAGAGGCGTCCGGATCGGCCAGGTACAGGTAGGCGCCGACATGGTCGGTCGGCGTGGGGACGACGCCGAGCACGTTGCCGGCGGCGATCCTGGAGTCGCGTCCTGGTCGGGTATCGGCGGGCTCCGGCTCGCCCAGCACGGGCGTCCCGGCGAACCGAGTGCCGGTGGTGCCGCCGGGGGCGACCCCGTTGACCCGGACGCTTGGTGCCAGCTCGGACGCCAGGTGCTCGATCGCTCCCCGCAGCGCCCACTTCGTGCTCCCGTAGAGCACGCCGCCCCCGGTGACATGGAAGGCCGACTCGGACACCGTGAAGATGACCGACCCCGCGGTCTCCCGAAGCCAGGGCCATGCCAGGTTCACTGCCAGGAGGCCGCTCAGCACGTTGGTCGACCACAGCTCGCTCCCCGCCGCCCGCAGGACGTCGGGCGCCATTTCCGAGATGCGGGCAAAGCTGTCGAAGATGCCCACGCAGCAGGTGAGCTGCCCGAACGATCGCCCGGCCGAGGCGGCCTGGCTCACGGCGTCGGCCAGTGCCCCCTCCTCGGTGGCGTCACCGGCCACCACGCTCAGTCCATGGGTCGAGCCCCGGCGGAGCCGCTCTACCTGCTCGGGCGAGCGTTCTACCACCACCACCGCCGCGCCCTCGGTGAGGTAGGCGTCCACGACAGCCCGGCCGATCCCGGATCCCCCACCGGTGACGACCGCTGCCACGTCGGCCAGGCGCTCGCTCATCCACTCGGATGCTCGGCCAGCATCGCCGTGATCACCTCCGGCGGCTGGAAGCTCAAGCAGTCCAGGGCCACTGCGTCCAGCTGGATCCGGCTGCCCCGCCGGGGCGACCAGATGTCCAGCCGCACGCCGTTGCGGCTCCGGACCCGCGTGACCACGACCTCGGCAAACTCGTTGGAGATCACGATGGGCCCTTCATCGCCCGATTCGGGCACCCTCCCGAGCAGGGTCCCGACCGCTGGCCAGTCTCCTACGCGGAGCCGACCCCTCTGGTCCTCGACGTCGTCCTCCCACTCCATTCCGTCGTCAGCCACCAGCCACACCCCTCGTCACACGAACATCGACATGTTGCGGGCGTTCACAACCGCCTGGTCGATCGCCGCCCATCGGTGGGCGATCTGCCACCCCTGGGCCGTGCGCCGGAGCCGGTCCCTCCGTTGGATGGAGAGGACGTCGGGATGCGCGTCGTCGCCCCGGCTCCGGTAGAGCAGGCAGTTCGAGCGGGCCAGGTACTCGTTCTCGTCCTCGGTGCACTCCACGAGCACGTTGGTCACGTAGTGCCGGGTGCGCGACGGAGGCTGTTCGGCCCAGGCATACTCGGTCTCCAAGCGTTCGATGCGGAATTCCAGCGTGCGCTTCGACTCGTCGAAGATCCGCGAGGTCGGCGACAGGTCCCACTCGGCCCCCTTCTCGCGGGTCACCCGCACGGGAACCTCGTAGTGCACGTCGTCGGCGAACGCCTCCAGCCAGTCCCGATAGCGCCGCTCGTCCAGGGCCAGCGCCTCCAGGTACAAGAACTGCCGGATCGACTCGGTCACGCTGGGCTCGGCCAGCTCCAACTCCAGTCCCATCTCACCCCTCGTCCATGTAGCGCGCCCAGGTCGACCACAGGTTGCGGAAATTGTCGTCGGTCACGTACGGCTCGACCGCATACCCCGGTCCGGGGAAGTTCTCGAGCCGCTTGCGCCCCAACCCCTGGATGTAGGGGAACTCCACGTCACGGGCGAGCGTGCTCCCCGACATCTTGGTGACGTTGCTCCAGTTCTCGAAGTCGTCCTGCTCGAAGCAGCCGGCCTGGCCGAAGCCGATCGTGAAGCCCTTGTAGGCCGCCTCCTTGTAGGACTCCGAGGCGTCACCTGGCACCAGGCACCAGCACCACATCTCCATCTTCCCTGGTCCGACCGGGTGGTAGAGGCGCATCGTGCAGAACCGCACCCCGGGGTCGCCGGGCACGAGGCTGATCGGCTGGATGAGGAAAGACAGGTTCGGGAAGACGGAGCCCACCGCGGTCCGGGTCTCGGAGAAGACCTCCAACTGCTCGGGGCTCAGGCTCGCCTGCATCTGCTTGACCACGTCCTCGGGGTACCCGGAGAAGGGCTCCATGCCCGGCGTGCGACCGAGGCCGATGCCGTGGCCCTTGTCCGGGATGTGGACGGCGAAGCCGCGGCTGTGGGTGGCCCCCGATGACGGGAAGTACCCGAGGTGGAAGCCGAACTGGTGGGTGACCGGCGTGTGGTAGCCGTCGCCCGAGAAGTTCTCGGTGCAGATCTTCCAGTCGGTCGGGGCCAGCCAGTGGGCCGGTGGCCCGTACACCTCGCTGCCGGCGGCACTCTGCTTCAGGTAGATGTCGAGGTAGAACTGGAAGCCGCCCAGGTAGTCCACCAGGCTCTCGATGCTCGGGTCGAGCGTCCCGAAGATCAGTCCCCCATAGGTGTCGATCCGGATCTTCACCAGGCCGAACTGCGAGCGGTCCAGGGTGCGTTCGTAGGCTTCGTTGAAGTACGGGACGCCGATGAGCTCGCCCGAGCTCTTGTAGACCCATCCGTGGTACGAGCAGCGGAAGTGCGACGCGTTCCCCATCTCGCTCTTGCACATGATGTTGCCGCGGTGACGGCACATGTTCAGGCTGGCGTGGATCTCGCCTCTCTCGTCGCGGGCAACGATGATGCTGTTGTTGGCGATGTAGCGGACGACGTAGTCACCCGGGTGGGGGATCTCGGTCTCGTGGGCCAGGAAGCACCAGGTCCGGCCGAACACCCGGGTCTGCTCCAGCTCGAAGATCTCACGGTCATTGAAGATGCGGGCCGGCACGCGCCCGGCCAACACCCCCTCGCGCATCGAGTGGATCATCTCCTGCACCGAGGTGGCCATCTCTCAGCTCCTGGAGGTATGGGTTGCGCCGAATCGCTCCGCCACCTGGTCGATCACCTGGTGGTAGCGGGCGATGTGCTCCTTCGTCCCCTGGACGTGCTGCTCGGGCACGAGATCCTCCGTGTAGGGGGGACGGCACGGCCCGACGTTGATGTAGCCGGCTTCGTTGACCCGGATCTTCTCCAAGGGGATGTTGTACTTCGAGAACTCGGTGAAGTCTTGGCCGACCAGGAACGGCTCGTGGGCCCACCGAAGTCGTTCGGTGAGCCACCGGGCATCCTCGAAGCGGCCCTCCCGCAGCGCGTCACGCAACGCCAGCACCGGCGCCGGGCCGCAGGAGGTCGTGGACGACCACGTCATGCCGACAAGCTCCTCGCCGTACATCTCCCATGCCGGCATCCAGTCGGTCTCGATCGGCATGAGCGGGAACTTCGTGCCGGTCACGGCCATGTCGTTGTGGTACCGGAACCCGACCGAGGCGCCGCCGGCATACTTCACCGCCACCACCTGGGGCAGCTCGATCAGCGTCCGGTAGACCGATCGCGGGATGATGCCGCCGAAGGCCGCCGTGTTGTCGTAGATCACGATCGCCAGCTCTGGCACGGCCTCGGCCACGTCGCGGTAGAAGCGCTCCATGACCGGGCCGACCATGTTCCCCCACATCGGTCGCCCGAGGAGGGTGCCGGTGATCCCGAGGGCGGCCAGGAACCGCATGCGCGACACGGTGTCGCGGGTGTTGAGCGTCGTGCTGCCGATGAAGATCGGGAAGCCGGGCCGCACCGCTCGCACGGTCTCGGCCACCGTGCCGGCGAAGGCCTGCCACTCGTCCAGCGTGAGCGTCGCGCATTCGCCCAGCGTGCCGTTGAGGGCGATCGAGTCCACCCCGTCGAGGATCAACGTCCGGATCATCCGCTCCGTCTCGGCCAAGTCGACGGTGTCGACCGCGTCCACCCGCCCGGCTCCCGGCAGCGCCGGGGTCGGTGGATAGGACATCACTCCCCGCAGGTCGGGTCCGCTCAAGGCGGGAACTCTGCTCATGCGCCCAGTTCTCCTTTCGTCTCCGTTGCTCAGATCCGTGCCGCCGCCACCGCCGTCCCCGTCAGCCAGGCCGGGGTCGGCTCGTAGACGAGCGTCTCGAACGGCGCCGCCGCCGCGCCGGCGGCCATCACCCACGCTCGCACCTCGTGGGCCCCGTTGCCGGCGGCGTCGATCTCCGCCGCCGTGTAGGAGGTCAGGTCCTCGGCCTTGCCCGACTCCAATCGGGCCAGGAACAGCCGGTCGAACTCTTCGTTGATCGTGCCGGACTCCGGCAGGCCGACCCAGTGCGACAGCCCACCGGTGCCGACGATGACGACCCGAGGGTACTCCGTCTGTGCCTCGACCCCGGCTCGCAGCATCCGCCCGAAGTCGTAGCACCGTCGCATGCTCGGCCACGGCGGGTTGACGCCGTTCACGATGACCGGCACGAGCGGGTAGGTGGAGTCGGGATCGATCATCCGCAGCGGGACGCAGAAGTTCTCGTCGAAGCCGAGGCCACCCTCGACCAGGCTCGGGTCGAATTCCGACTCCAAGGCATAGCCGTAAAGGTGCCGTCCGAGGGCGCCCGCACCCGGATAGCGATGCTGCTCGATGCGGAGGAATTGACCCATCTCGGGCGAGATGGGCCCGAGGTAGTCGTCCGCCGTGCAGATGGCGAACGCCGGTAGCTGCGCCAGGGAGAAGTTCGTGAAGTGGTCGACCGACGCCACCACCAGCGCGTCCGGCGCCAGGGTCCGGATGCGGTCGCGGACCTTACGGAACGCCGCCTCGACCGGCTCTCGCTTCGCCGCCTCGGTGCGCTCGGGGAACCCGGTGATGCCCGGCGAATGGGCGGTGGCGAAGACGCCGACGACATGGCCCGGCCCGGTGGTCATCAGGACGCCTCTCCCCGGATCTGCGCGTAGTACGCGGCCCGATCGACCCCGATCTCCAGCGCGCAGAAGTAGATCAAGTACGGGTTCGCACCCAGGCGATGCAGGGACTTGAAGTCGAGCGTGCGCATCGCCTCCCGCCCCTCGCCGCTTATGCCGTACTGGTCCAGCACCTCGTCGGGGTCCTTGCGGAACCTCGACGCGAGCCCCTTGTCCTTGCGGATGTCCCAGAGGAGCTGTTGCAGCTCGTACACGCCCTATCCCTCCGGCTCTCCGGCGACCGGGGCCTCGGCGCCCGGACTCCTGTCCGTCGGCTCCCTGGGCACCCTCATGGCCTCAGTACGGGAACTGTCGGCGACCGTGGTTCACCGACACCCACTTCATCGTGGTGAACTCGTCCAGGCTCCACTGACCGTTCAGGCGCCCGATCCCGGAGCTCTTCTCCCCTCCAAAGGCGACGATCGGCTCGTCGTGGATCGAGGCGTCGTTGACGTGGATCATGCCAGTCTCGATCTCCCGCGCCACCCGCACGCCACGATCGAGGTCCCCGGAGTGCACGGCGCCGCTCAATCCATAGTTGCTGTCGTTGGCCAGGCGAATGGCCTCCTCGTCGTTCTCGAAGGGGATCAGGACCACTGCCGGTCCGAACATCTCCTCCTGGTAGGCCGTCATCTCTCGCGTCACGTCGGTCAGTACGGCCGGCGAGAAGAGCGTGCCCTCCACGGGTCCGCGCAGCAGTGCCGTGGCGCCGGCCGTCACTGCCTGCTCCACGACCGAGTCGAGCCGCTGGGCCTGCTTCTGGTTGATCAGCGGACCGATGATCGTGTCGGGCTCGCTCGGGTCGCCCACCTTGAGCGATGCCACCTTGGCCACGTACTTCTCGCGGAACTCGTCCTGGATGCTCGAGTGCACCAGCACCCGGTTGGCCGACATGCAGATTTGCCCCTGGTGGGTGAAGCGGCTGAACACCGCGGCGTCGACCGCCAGGTCCACGTCGGCGTCATCGAGCACGATGAAGGCGTTGTTCCCGCCCAGCTCCAAGATGGCCTTCTTCAGGTGGCGGCCGGCCACCTCGGCAACGTGGGCGCCGACCGAGTTGGAGCCCGTGAACACGATGAGCCGGGGGATCGGGTGCTCGACGAAGTAGTCGCCGATCTCGGGGATGTCGGTGAGCACGACGTCGAGCAGTCCCGGCGGCAGTCCCGCCTCCTCGAAGATCTTGGCTATGAGCGTCCCGCCCGTGACCATCGTGTCCTCGTGCGGCTTCAGCACGACCCCGTTGCCGGCCCCGAGGGCGGGGGCCACCGCCTTCATCGACAGGAAGAACGGGAAGTTGAAGGGGCTGATCACGCCCACCACCCCGACCGGTTCCCGGTAGAGGTAGTTCTCCCGGCCATCGATCGGCGATGGCAGGATCTTCCCCTCCATGCGGAGCGGGAAGGTCGCCGCCTCCTTCAGGATGTCGATCACGAGGCCGGTCTCGAAGGCGGCCTTGAGCGCCGTGCCGCCCAGCTCTTCGAGGATCATCCGGGTGATGTCGTCCCGGGTGTCCTCGACGAACCGCACCGCCTGCTCGAACACCGTGCGCTTGGCGTACTGGTTCACGGCGCGCCACTTCCGTTGCGCCTCGCTCGCCGACTCATAGGCACGGTCGATGTCACCTCTGGTGGCGATCGGGACCTCGGCCAGTGCCTCCCCGGAGTACGGGTTCCGGTCGGTGAGCGATTTCTGGCTCCCGCCTTCGCACCACTCGCCACCGATGTACTGACGGGCCAGCGTCTTCACGTCCATGGCCACCTCGCAGCCAACCTTCCTGAGCGCCACTGGGGACAACCCGCCCGTGACGATAGTAGGAGGAGCGCACGCGATCCTGATACGCCCTGACGGGTACATTCGCCGATCGGGGCGGTGCTGGACGGGTCGGGGCGCCGCCGTGAGCCGCCGACCGCCGGCCGCCGACCGCCGGCCGGCACCGTCGCCGCGCTCGCTCGACGGCGCCGGCGACCTCGGGCGGGCACTCGTCGCGGTGCGGCGTGGTCACCGGCCGCACCGGTTGGACCGGTCCGGGAGCCCCGGCGGGCCGAGGTGCGCCGGCCAGAGCCTGTTGCCCAGGGGCGTCACGAGGTCGGCGAGCTGTTCGCTCGTTCCCCCGCCTCCTCGGCCCACACCGCGACCACCCGAGCTCGGTGCACGACTCCGAGCTCGATGGACGGGCAACTCCCGTGACCCGACGGACGGGCTCGGTCGGTGGCTCCTCCGGCGCCGGTGTGCCGGGCCGCAGCGCGGCGCGGCGAAGGCAGGTCGACCACGACCGGCTGCACGTCACCCGACCAGGTGAATTCCCGCGTGGCCCAGGCTCCGGCGCTCACCGGGCCGGTATCCTCGTGCCCAGCTGCGTGAGGGGAGGTTCCCGGATGCCGACGAGTCGCGAAGGGCAGCCGGAAGAAGGGCAGCCGGAAGCGACGGGTTGCACCGCCGGTTCCGACACGGTCCCGACCGAGGCGCGGGCCGTGGTGACCGGCGCCGCCGGCGGCATCGGCACCACCCTCGTGACGGCGCTGGCCCGGTGGGGGGCGCAGGTCTTCGGGCTGGACGTGGCCGACGTGGCCGCCGCCGCCACCGAGGACCACACCGTCGGCGTGCGCTGCGACGTCACCGACCCCACCTCGGTCGAGCGAGCGCTCCGGACGGCAGCCGGGGCCAGCGGCGTGATCGACATCGTGGTCGTGGCCGCCGGGCGATTCCCGAACCGTCCCCTCGAGCAGTGGAGCCTGGAGCAGTTCGAGAACCTGTGGCGGCTCAACGTGGGCGGCGCGTTCAACGTGGTGCGCGCCGCGTTGCCGTACCTGCGCCGATCGCCCGCCGGGCGGGTCGTGCTCGTCTCGTCGTCGGCCGTCCACCAGGCGGTGCCCGGCTTCGCCCCGTACGCGGCGACCAAGGCGGCGCTGATCGGCTTCGCCCGCAGCGCGGCGGCCGAGCTCGCCCCCGACGGGGTCACCGTCAACGTGGTGACGCCCGGCCTCACGGCCACCACGGCCGCGCTGACCGGTGACGTCGCGCCGTTCTTCGAACCTGTCGTCGCCGGCCAGCTGATCCGGCGCCGCCTGGAGCCGGACGACCTCGCCGGCGGCGTCCTGTACCTCTGCTCGCCCGGCGCGGCCATGATCACCGGGCAGGTGCTCAACATCGACGGCGGGGCCGTCACCTACTGATGGCGGCGAGGCTCGGTCGACCGCCGCTGTTGGCGCTGAGCGTCGAGGAGCTCGCCGTGCTCGAAGCGATGTGCGAGCACGGCGCCCTCGGCAGCGCGCCGGCGGGGCCGGCAGGGCCGGCAGGGCCAGCGGCGTACCTCGGCAGGCCGGAGTGCCTCGACCGACGGGAGTAGTTCGCCTGGCTCCGGGCCCTGGCGACCGAGGCGTACTACGGCGACTTCCGCCAGCCCGGCTCCGCCGGCTCCGGGGCCTGGGACACGATCCCCTTCACCAGGGCGCCGATGGCCGGGCGGGCCAAGCAGGACTAGTCGTTCCTGCGCTGCTTCCGAGGCGGGGATCGCCCAGGGGGACGAGCGGGGAGGCGCACCCCGAGCTGGCCGCGTCAGGTGAAGATGTCCAGCGGCAGCAGCGCCGAGACGACCGCGTGGGGGACGTCCACCACCTGGCTGATGCGCAGCTCGAGGGCGGCGCTGCACAGCACGTAGGCCTGCTCGCCGGTGAGCCCCCGCTCGCTGAGGTGGTCGATCATGTCGAGCACCGCGTTGCGGGCGGCCACCGTCGTGTTCTCGCTGAGGCTGGTGGTACCTGCCGCGATCGACAGGCCCGTCGTGACGATGTACGTCCGATCGCCGACGTCGCCCCGCCGGCGGAGCTGCAGCCGCGGCCCGGTGGCGCGGCCGCGGCGTGCTCCGCCCCGGCGGAGCCCGACCCGCAGGCGCACTTTTGCCCGGGTCTCCACGGCCAAGCCGCAGACCTCGCCATCGCCCTGGGCGAAGTGCGCGTCGCCGACCGAGAGGAGCGCACCCTCGACCATGACCGGCAACAGGACCTGTGCCCCGGGCCCGATGAAGCGGACGTCGAGGTTCCCTCCGTTCTCGCGCGGTGGCCCGGTCCGGAGGCCCTCCTCCCCGACCAGGCCGGACGGCACGGCGCTGGCGGCGTCGGTCGGTGGGGCCAGGAAGTCCCCCCGCGCCAGCGCCTCCTCTTCGCGCCGTCGGGCCAGCGCCAGCAGGGCGCGGTCTGGGGCCACCCCCACGATGCCGAGGAACGGCTCGGCCGGGACGGCTACCCCGGGGAGATCCTCCGACACCGCCACACCGTCGGCCACGCGCCAGCGAACCAGGAACGGGTCCGGGAACACGTCGCGCAGGAACCCGAAGCCGGGCATGACCGCCGTGTAGGCGAAGGCCTCGGGGACGACCTCCTCGATGTCGAGCTCGAGCAGGTCGCCGGGCTCGGCCCCCTCGACCAGCACCGGACCGGTGAGCGGGTGTACCCGTCCCAGGTCGAGGGCGGCGAGCTCGGCCGCCGTCGAGTCCGGGGTGACCTGCCCGTCGGCGGCGTCGCGCGTGTGGAACACCAGAGTGTCACCGGGGGCGCAGCTCGCCACCGGCTCGATGTCGGGGTGCCAGCGATTGTGCCCGGAGCCCGGATCCTCCACCAGGGGAAGGCGGGCGTCGATTGCCACTTCGATCGTCGCCATTGCGACACCACCTCCTCACCGACCGCTCCCCGGCGGGCGCCGGGGCCGCCCATCAGGCCACCGAGCTCCCACCGGCACCGAATGGTTGCTCGACCCCCGTGCCGGTGTCGGCGGGTACCGTCGGCCTGTTTCGTCGCCAGCGGAAGAGACCCTTCAAGGAGCCCGATTTGTTGGCCCGGTCCAGCAGGATGGCGATCAACAGCACGGCCCCGGTCACGACGTCCTGCCAGTAGGCACTCAGGCCCAGCAAGTTGACGCCGTTGGCCAGCACGGCCAGCACAAGGACGCCACAGGTCATCCCGGCGAGCTTGCCCACGCCACCGGCCAAGCTGGCGCCGCCCAGCAGGACGGCGGCGCCGCTCGTCAGCTCGATCGTTCCGCCCGCCGTCGGGCTCGCCGCCACCAGCCGGCCGGCGTCGACGACACCGGCCAACCCGCCGCACAGCCCGCTCAGGGCGTAGACACCGATGATCGACCAGCTGACGGACACCCCGGAGAGGCGGGCCGCCTCGGCATTGCCGCCCACGCAGTACACGGAACGGCCGAACGTCGTCTTGTGCAGGACGAACCAAGCAACCACGAGCGCGCCGGCGCAGATGAGGAACGAGATCGGCACGATGCCTACGGTGTTGTTCCCGAGTGCCTTCAGGAAGGAGGAGTTGATCGACGTCGTGGTCCCGTTCGACGCGACCTCCACGATCCCCTGGAGCAGGATCAGGACACCCAGCGTGGTCACGAAGAAGTTCAGCTTGAGCACCCCGATGGAGATGCCGTTCAGGATGGCACCGATGGCACCGCAGCACAGGACGGCCAACACGATCGCCAACAGCGAGCTGATGTGCGCGTCGTTGATGAAGATCAGCAGCAGCTCCTCCGACACGGCCATCATCGATCCGACCGACAGATCGAAACCGGCTGAGACGAGGGCGAACGTCATGCCGATCGACACCAGGAACAACGACGCGTTGGTCTCGAACACGTTCTGAAGATTGCCGACCGTGAGGAAGCCGCCCTCGGTGGAGGCCAGGATGATCACGAGGACGATCAGCGTCGCCAACGCGCCCCTGTACTCGCGCATGTCGCGCCAGACGCGGCGCGGCATGCGCCCGCGTCGGAGCCCGAAGGACGCCGTCAGATCGGGCATCATGTCCACCGTCGACCCGGTTCTCGGCCCCGCCCCATGGCGGCGTGGCTCCGAGCCGCCCTCGTCGCCCTCGCCGGCGGTGCCGATCTTCTCCTCCGTCATGACACCATGTTCAGCGTGCCAGCAGCCAAGGACTCGACCTGGCTCGCCGTCGTCTCCTTCGCCGCGAAGCGTCCGACGATGGCGCCCTGACGGAACACCACGATCCGGTCGCACACCTCGAAGAGCTCCAACACGTCCGAGGAGACGACGGCTGCCGCCGTCTCACCCTCCCGTATACGGCGTCTGACCTCCTCGTGGATGTCGCGGCGCGCCCCGATGTCCACCCCTCGGGTGGCATCGTCGAGGAGCCACAGCCGCGGCTCGACCAGGGCCCAGCGGGCGAACACCGTCTTTTGCTGGTTGCCGCCCGACAGCGAGCGAACCGGAACGTCGGGTTCGCCGGGCATGATGTGGAGGGCCGAGATCTGGTCCAACGCCGCCCGACGGGTGCGGGCGAGAGCCCACGGACCATGGAGGATCGACCGGTCACGGACCGTCGCGATGTTGCCGGCGACGCTCAGGTCCGGGATCAGGCCCTCGACCTGTCGGTCGCCAGGCACGTAGGCGACGCCGGAACGGACTGCCGCCGCCGGACGGTTGGCGCGGTAGCGCTCACCGAACAGCCGGATATCCCCGCTCGCGAGCGGGGTGAGGCCGAACAGGGTACGCAGGAGCTGTGAGGACCCCGAGCCCGGCAACCCGGCGAAACCGACGATCTCACCGCGGTCGATCGTCACGTCGACCGTGGTGCGGCGGCCGGCCATCACGGCGCCGCTCACCGCCAGAGCCGGCGCCGATGCCCCGGGCCGACCACCTCGGCTCCCGGCGGGCCCCGTCCCGGTCGCGGCGTCGTCCACCGCCGGACGCGACCGCCTCGATCCGTACAGCATCAGGTCGACCACTTCGTCGGAGGTGATCCCGTCCACGTCGGCCGACTCGATGATGCGTCCGTCCCGCAGCACCATGATGTGGTCACAGGAACCGAAGATGTCGTCCAGGCGCTGCGACACGATCATGACGGTGTGCCCCTGCGCCGCCATGGTACGGATGACCTCGAGCAGGTGGGTCACCTCGGCCGCCCCCAGCGCGCTGGTCGGCTCGTCGAGCAGTACGACGCGAGAGCGCCGGAACAGCGTCCGTGCCAGCACCACCAGTTGCTGATCACCCAGCGTCAGATCGCCCGCCGGGGCCGAGAGGTCGAGGACCGCACCGATCTCAGCCAAGGCGGCGCCGGCGTCGCGGATCTGCGTTCCTTGCTGGATCACGCCGGCCCGAGTGGGCCAGTTGCCCATCACGATGTTGTCGGCCACGCTCAGCCCCCGGACGATCGGCAGCTCCTGGGGAACCATCGTGACCCCGCTCCGGCCGGCATGCTTCACGCTGCGCGGCTGGTACGGCTTCCCGTCGAGGGACATCTGGCCGCTCGTGGCCCGCTCCACGCCGGCGATGATCTTCATGAGGGTCGACTTGCCCGACCCGTTCACCCCGACCAAGCCGTGGACTCGCCCCGGCCGGAGCTCGAGCGAGACGCCCCGCAAGGCCCTCGTCGCCCCGTACGTCTTGGTCACGTCGGAGACGAGGAGGCTCGGAGCCTCTACCGGTTCACCCCTGGGCACCATGCAACCGACGAGCGCAGCGGGAGCCGACGGTCACGACTTCGGCTTCCCGAACGGAGGCTTGTTGGAGAGCTTTACGTTGAGCGACGTCTTGCCGTCGGCGATCGCCTTGACCCCCTTCGACCACGGCTCCCACGTCTTCACGTTCTTCTTCGTCAGCATGGCGATCGGCAGGCGAGCGAACTTCGGGAACGACTTTCCGTCGACGACATCCTGCGTCAGCTTGAGCGCCCACAGCGCCGCCGTGTAGGGCATCGTGCTGATGTCGGCCTGGATCTCACCCTTCTTCAGGGCGGCCACGCCGATGGCGTTCGACTGTTGGCCCACGATGATCACGTGCTTGACTCCGGCGGCGGCCAGCGCTTCGGCGGCACCGATGCCCGAGATGTCGGTGTAGGCCATGACCGCCTGGATGTTCCCATGGTACCGGGTGATGGCGTCGGCCATGGAGGTGCGGGCGCCAGCCAGGTCATCGGTGGCGTCCGGAAGGGTGCCCAGCCAGTTGATGCCGGGGTGCCCCTTGGTCACGTACTGCTGATAGGCCCCGAGCATGGCGTTCAGCGACGGAACCGGGATCGGGATCTTGATCCCCACCACGTTGCCCTTGCCGTGCAACTGCTGGGCGACGAACTTCGCCTCGGCGTACGGGCCGTCGACGTAGCCCCAGTCGAGATCGGCCGAGTACGGCGCCGGGACGTTCGGCGTCGCCGCCGCCGCCGCCGGCAGGATCGCGTTGAGCCCGATGATCTTGATGCCGGCTGTCGCTGCCTTGGCCAGGATCGTGGACTCGGCCTGCGGCACCAGCGGGAAGACGATGATGGCGTTCACCTTGTCGGTGATGAACGTCTGGATGTCGGAGACCTGGACCGGCGGTGTCGCCTCGCCGTTCAGGGTGATGATCTTCACGTGGGCCCGCTTGGCCGCCGCGTCAAGGGCTTCGGTGAAGGCGGTGAAGATCGGCTGCTTGGCCTGGGGGTCCGCCCACCCGATCGTGATGTTCTTGGGGGCGGACTTCGAAGACTTGGCCGCCAACGCCTTTGGCTTGTTGGTGGCCGCCGAGGACGTGGCCGGAACCAACGTCACCGTGGCCAGGGCAGCCAGTGCTGCCGACACGACGAAGCGGATTGCTCTCATGTGACCCCCCTCTCGACGGTCGCCAACCACGATGCCTCACGGGCCGCGTGAGCCCTACGCACGATCGATCACTCACTCCCGGCGAACGGGGCCGACCCGCCCGTGCCAACGATATTGTAACGATCCTGTCGGTCATTCGTTGTCCCCCATTCGAGGGATATCCGGCCCCTCGCCGCCGCCACTCCCGGGTGGAGCGCCGCCGACCCCGGCACCCAGGCACGGCGGCTGCCCGGGCGAGGCACCGTCTCCGCACTCGCACCGAGTCGGCCCTGCGGGCGACCCGTGCCGTCAGAGGCGGTCGGCGAACCAGTCGGTCAGTCGGGCCGCCGCCACCGCCAGGTAGTCGTAGCAGCAGTGAAGGGAGCCGGCGCCGCTGTAGATGTCGGTCGTGACGTCGTCGACCGTCAGGGCATCGATGAACTGCTGCGCCCCCTTGATGTCCATGATGACGTCGCGAGTTCCGTGCATCACGTACACCGGGACTCGGATCTTGTCGGCCACGCCCTCGAGGGTGAACGCGGCCAGCTTCAGGCGTGCTTCGGCGTCATCCTTCGATCCGGACAGCCATTGCAGTTGCTCCTGCAACGGCGGGTAGTACTCGTAGAAGTCACGCAGGATGCTCCAGGTCCCGCACCATGCCGCGACCGCTTTCACCCGGGGCTCGAACGCCGCCGCCCGCGGCGCGTAGTACCCGCCGAAGCTCACTCCGGCCATGCCGAGCCGGTCCATGTCGACCTCGCTCCGGGTCTCAAGGTAGTCGAGGACGGCCGCCACGGGGACCTCGTAGTCCGGCCGGCTGTAGAGCTTCTTGAACCGCAGGGAGCTGCCGCGGCCCGGAGTGTCGACGACGACCACGTTCATCCCACGGGCCGGGAACTGGTTGCCGCCGAGGAAGATCAGTTCCTCGGCCCACGAGTCGGCTCCGCCGAGGAAGAGCACGGTCGGCCGCCTCGCCCCGGAAGCGTCCGGGTGCATGATGTACCCGTCCATCGTGATGCCACCTTCGAACGGGACGTGGATCCGCTCCAGGATGCCGTCGCTGATGTCCACTCCCCGCTGGAAGTTCGCCGTCCCGTCGGTGTACGCCTGCTCTCGTCGTGGGTCGACCGAATGGAGGAAGAACTCGGAGTGCCGGGAGTAGCTGCACGACCGGAAGAACGCCTTCATGGCCGTGTCGCGATGCCCGGCCTCGAGCTCTCGTTGGGCGAGCGCCGCCGTGTCGGCGGCCGTCCTTGCCCACTCCCGCTGCCAGATCTCGCCGTCGGTGGTGGTCGTACCGATCCGGGCCGCCGTCCGCGCACATTCGAACAGGTCGGCGCCACCGACCGCCACCTGGGCGAGGAGGCGCATCGTCTGCAACGACCAGTCCTCGTCCTGGGGAAACAGCTCGATGATCGACAGGGCGTCGTGCGCCAGCTCGCCCTCCGACGTCTCTACCATGCTCGGCTCCTCACCTCGTCGTACGATCGACCGGGCCCGTGCCGGTCGACACCGCTCGTCCTAGGTCGGCCCCCGCCACGCTGGCCGTGTATCCGGTGGCGCGGTCCCCTGGATCCGATCACGTCGCCTCGGGCTGCCCTGGGCCGTCAGTGCCCGACGCCCAGATGCGTTGCATCAGCTCGGCGCGGTTGCGCACGTCCGTCTTGACGAAGACCCGCTTCAGGTGCTGTTTGACCGTGTTCTCGCTCACGAAGGCTCGCTTCGCGATCTGCTTGTTCGTCAACCCTTGGCTGACGAGGTCGGCGATCTGCTGCTCCCGCTTGGACAGCACGTCCCACGCCGGGAGGCGCACGGCCGAGCCGTCCGGGCACTGGTAGACCAACGTCATCGCCGCCCCGTCCCGGCTCGAGAGCCGCAGCGACTTGACGACCGATCGGCGCCGGGTCGCGGGGTCGACGACACAGCGGGTGAACGTGCGCCGCCTACGCACACGGAACTCCTCCATGGCGTCGGCGATGGCGTCGGCGATGGCGTTGGCGATGGGGCCGCTCGCCCCTTCCTCGGAGGTCGGGAGCCGGGCGCTGCGGGCGGAGCGGTTCTTGAAGATCACCCGTCCGTCGAGGTCGGTGACCACCAGCGCTTGCGGGATCCGGTCCAGCACGTGCTCCAGGGTGCTGCTCCGCTCGCCGCACTGCTCGAAGCGCAGCGCCCGCTCCGTCGCCAGGCCGAGGTGATCTGCCACGATCCGGGCCGAGACCAGGTCGACCTGATCGAAGGCCGGACTCGCGGCCTCACGGGCGAAGTTGATCGTCCCGTAGAGCGCGCCGGACACGATGATCGGTGCCTCCAGTGAGTGGTGGTACCCACCGATCCCGATGGCTGAGCACGCGCCGCACTGACGCCACGTGGTCCGGTCGGTCGCCCTCGTCGAGTCGACGGGTCGCCGCTGCGCCACGACGAAATTGAGCACCGGATCGTCCCGGCGACCGTACTCCTCGTACTCGCCGAGGAAGTCGACCTTCACCTCGGCTTTGACGTCGAGCATGCGCGCCGAATCCGGGTCGATCCGGTAGAGGCCGAAGCCGCCGGACGGGATGACGCGCGTGGCCACGTCGAGGAAGACTCGCGCCACTTCGTCGCGAGTGAGCGCTGACTGCATCGCAGTGGCGAAGTGTTGGCGGCCGTCTTGCACTGCAGTGTCAGCTGATGTCATCGCTCACTACCCCAACGTCGGTTCGAACCGAGCGCTGACCCCTGAGTAATCGCTGTCGCCGACGGTCTCGTGGCCCGAAATTCCTCGTCCATCGAGGGCTCGATGCGACTATACCTATCGGATCGGCGACACGGCCAACGGCCCGCCAGCACCAGCACGAAAACTACCCGAAAGGGTAGGCCCGAGCCGGCGCCGCCAGGATGGCTGGCCCCTCCGTGGGTAGGGTCGGAGCGGCGTCCGTGGCATCGTCGGACGGGGGACGGCGGGCGGCGTCGGGACCGGTGGCGGGTTCTGACCCACGCTCACCCGGCCTCTCCGGAGCTCCGGGGCGCCTTCCGGGTCGTCGAGCGCCACGTCCACGACTGCTCGGTCGCGCCCGCCTCCAGACCGCCGCTTGAGCACCTGCTGCAAGGTCGAAGACTGCCGGGCCTGAGGGCCCTAAGCGGCGACGACGTCCCCCCAGGCCACTCGATCGGCGATTGCCCGCCGGTAGGTGACCAGCTCCCGCGTGGCGTTGATGCACAGCGCACCGCTGGTCACGCCATCCCGGCCGAAGAGGACGACGAGGCTCTTGTCGTCGGAGCGCTGGACCCGCACCCGCTCGGCGGCGTTGGCCCGTCCCACGAAGCGCATCTTGGCGCTGAACTGGTCCGACCAGAAGTAGGGCACGTCGGCGTACGGGCCGTCGGCGAGCCCGAGCAACGACCGCGCCGCGTACTGCCCGTGCTCGACTGCATTGGTCCACTGCTCGATGCGGAGGCTCTCGTCGAACAGCGGGTTGTACCAGCGCGCGATGTCACCGGCGGCGACGACCGCCGGCACCGAAGTGCGGAGGTACTCGTCGCAGATGACCCCGTCGGTCACCTGCAGCCCGCTTCCGGCCAACCAGTCGACTGCCGGGAGAGAGCCGACGCCGGCCACGACCAGGTCCGCCTGCAGCACGGCCCCGTCGCGCAGGTGCACCATCGCCTCCGCACCGGCGCTTTCGATGCCGGTCACCGCCGTCGCGCAGTGGATGTCGACGCCGTTCGCCCGGTGCAGGCTGCTGAACCATGCACCGACCTCATCGCCCAGCACCCGGGCCAGGGGCACCGGAGCGGTCTCGACGACGGCCACGTCCCAGCCCATCTGCCGGGCCGTCGCCGCCACTTCCAGACCGATGAAGCCGGCCCCGATGACGACCAAATGGCCGGATGAGCCACCCCGGCCCGGATGTCGGACCAGCCGGTCGTGCAGCGCCGCGCAATCGTCAGCCGTACGCAGGACGTGCAGGTCGGCTCCGCTGACTCTCGTGCCGGTCAATCGGCGCGCTCGAGACCCCGTCGCCAAGATGAGGCCGTCGTAGGCGACCTCCATCCCGTCGGCCAGGATGACCACTCGACGGGATGGGTCCAGACGCACGGCGCGAGTGCCGAGGCGAAGATCGATGTCGTGCGCTCCGTACCACTCCTCCGGACGAAGCTCGCTGTAATCCTCGCTGTCCCATGGTCCGTCACGGAGCGCCCCCTTGGACAGCGGCGGTCGGTCGTAGGGGAGCCGGGTCTCCGCCCCGATCAGGGTCACGCTCCCGTTGAAGCCGCAAGAGCGCAGCGCATCAGCAGCGTGCACCCCGGCCACTGACGCGCCGATCACGACGGCCCGGTGCACGACCGGCCACCCTACGCCACGCTCACGGCCGACGAGGGGCTCCACGGGACGCTACGTCTCGCTGATCGAGATCGCGTGCGTCGGGCACCCACGGACCGCTTTCTCGGCCAAATCCCGCATTGCATCGCCCGGCTCGGGCTGTATCACGACCGCCTTGCCCGCGTCCTCACCCAGATCGAAGATCGCCGGCGCCGTCATCACGCAGCACGCGTATCCCTGGCACTTGTCGGGATCGATGCTCACCCTGTAGCCCATCACGTCCTCCTAGCCGTGGCCCTGCCGAACGGCACCGCGAGCGGCGTCGATCAATGCGGTGCGTCGAGATGCTTGAGCTCGGGTCGCACCCGCGCCAGCCGCGTCGCCCGAGGGGTGTTCCGGCTGAGGGTGCAGCGCACCGTGCCGGCGGTGATCACGGCGCTGATACCGGGAATGTCACCGATGGCCAGCGCACCAACGGCGTCGGTGGCCTTCGACCCCCAGGGGGCGTCCATCACGACGAGGTCGGCCTGCTCGCCGACCCGAACCACCCCACCCGGCAGCCCCCACTGCTGCGCACAGTTCCCACTGCCGGTCGCCCACACCACCGCCGGATCGACGTGACCCAGCGACGACAGCTCGGCGACCGTCTTGATCATCCCGAGCGGCATGACCCCGGTCCCCGTCGGCGTGTCGGAGCCGAGGACGACCCTGTGCAGCTGCCCGGTGTCGATGGCGCGGTGCAGGATCCGGAGAGCCGAGCCCAGGTTGCCGGCCTGGACCAGCTGGAGACCCATCGTCGTCTCGGCGATGACGCGATCCACCCCGGCGTCGTCGAGCGAGGTGGGACCGCCGTTGATGTGGCCGGCGACGTCGGGGAGGAGCTCCAACAGGTGGTCGGGGGTGATGGGCTTGCTGCCGGGGATGCTGGCACCACCGGAATGGCACATCACCGTGATCCCGTGCTGTTGGGCCCAGCGGACCTGAGCCACCCCGTCGGATGGATCCTCGTAGAGCCCGAACCCGTACTTGGCCAGGTGCACACCCGCCACTTGGAGCTCGGCGAAGTCGGGTTCGGTCAACGTGGGCTCCAGTACGACGGCACCAGCGTGCACCCGCATGCCACCGGGTCGGAAGTTCTCGAAGCAGGCCCGCGCCGCGATCGCCAGTGCCTTCACGCCGATGGCGTCGTGCGGCCGGCCCGGAGCGTGGATCTCACCCGGTGAGACGACGCTGGTGATCCCACCGTGGACGTAGCTGGCCAGGAAGTCGACCGTCTTCTGGCGGGGGGTGTAGTCACCGAGCACCACGTGGCAGTGCGAGTCGATCAGGCCTGGCGCGACAGTGCTCCCGAGAGCGTCGACCACGACATCGCACGCCGCGACCTCGTCGGCAAGGTCGCTGTGGCGGCCCAGCTGAGCGATCACCTCGCCGTCGACGACGATCGTGTCGACGGCGTCGAAGATCGGCTGGGTGAGGCTCCCCGAGAGCACCGCGCCGGCACCGGTGATCGCCAGGCGGCCCGTCACGATCCGCCGCTGGTCGACGCCTGCTCGATCGAACGCCCGCCCAGGCGGGCGTTGATCCGCCCGCGGTTGGCCACGACCGCGATCACCATCAGCTCATCGGGGAGCGGCGCGTCGGGGATACGTACCTCGAAGGCGTCGTAGTGGCTGCGGACCCAGATCTCGTCCTTGTAGGCCAAGGGAATGTCGATCGTGCAGCCGGCGACGCCGACCTTGGTCGCCGAGCTGATCCAGGCCTCGCCGCCGCCGACCGCCTTGCGGAGCTGGTCGCCGAAGACGGACGTCAAGGTGGCGTTGGCGTGCTCCTGGTCACCGGCGATCCCGGCGATGGCACCCTTGCCGTAGCTCTGCACCGGTGCACCCAGCAGCTCGACCGCCCTCGATCCCAGTAGGACCCCGAGCTCACCGGAGAGCTGCACGAGCTCGTCCAAGTCGGCGACGAATCCTTGCCCGGCGAACGGGTTCGGGAAGACGGCGCTGGCCGCGACCTTGCGCAAGGGACCACCGTCATCACTCGTGCCGGCCACGAGACGAGTCTCCTCGACCTGCGTCCACACCTTGCGAATGCGCATGTCCCCACTCCTCTTTCTTCTTCGGCTTCGCTCTCGTAGCGCACCATCGGTGCGCGGAGTCCACTGGTCCAATGCTACGAGGCATCCCCCCGTTCGCACGTCCCCCCGACGGGTGAATTCGGCCGCCCGCAGCCAGCGTCGGATCTGGGCGGCCAGGACTCAGCCCGACGACGCCTCGGGCCGTGCTCCCAGCGCGGGTGACGACGCCGTGCCGACCTCGAACCCGCCAATCGCCCTGGCCGTCGCCACGGCGAGCGACGGGATCCGTGCTGGTGGATGGCGACCGGTCGCAGCGCCGGCGCACGAGGGGGGCCGGGCAACGCTCCTCACATCCGAGGGCGAGCGCCATCGGGTCGTCGGCATCGAGGGCATGGATCGCCAACAGCAGCTCGTTACGCGGCAACGTGCCCACCAGTGCGGGCAACGTGCTCTCCAGTGCGGAGGAAGGCCCCGATTTGCGGGGCCGGTGACACTGACGGCGCACCTGGCCGGAGCTGGCCCCCCGTCGCTGCCCCTTCCCCGCCGAGCACCGCTGCCCCTTCCCCGCCGAGCACCACTGCCCCGGTCGACTGAGGACCGGCACCCCTTCGTCGGCCGGCGCTCCTCCCAGGCGGGCAAGTTCCTCGTCCACCCGCCGCCGGTGCGCGTCGGCGTCGCGCCGGGCCCGGGACGGTCGCCACCGCCCGGCCAGGAGGGAGATGGTCGGGAGGAAGACGACCTCGCCGCCGACGCAGACCCACCACCACCGCTGCCACTGGGCGGGGGCCTCCCGTCGGGCGGCAAGCACCTCGGCGCCGTGCTCGAGCAGGTAGTGCCGGTCGGCCGCCGGGACCTTGCGGACGGCGAGGAGCGCCGCCACGGCGCCGGCCGGCGGGACGTGCTGTGCCCGTCAGATCTCGCCGACGGCCTTGCCGACGGCGACCAGGTCGTGCTGGTTCTTGGCCAGGGCGGCCCGCGTGCGGGGATCGATCGCCTGGCCGGATTTGACAGTATCCTGTCAAGATGGCGACGACCGGTGACCGGGGGGGAGCCGCCGCCACCACCACCCCTGCCGCCACCACCCCTGCCCACGCCACTCCGCCCGGCACCGGCACCACCGCCCACGCCACCGCACCCGGCGCCGGCACCTCCCGCTGGGCGGGCCGGACCGAGGTCGGCGAGCTCATCACCGAGCTGTACGAGACGGCGGCAATGGTGCGAGCCCGGGGCGAGTCGGTGGCCCGGGAGGCCGGCCAGTCGCAGGCCCGCTGGCAGGTGCTGTACTCGCTGGTCGACGGGGAGCTCACCGTCCCGGTGCTGGCCAGGAGGCTCGGCTTCACCCGCCAGAGCGTGCAGCGGGTGGTGGACCTCCTGGTGGCCGAGGGCCTGCTGGTGGCAACCTCGAACCCGGCTCACCGGCGCTCCCCGCTTTTCGGGCTGACGGCGGTGGGCCACCGCCGGCTGGGGCGGATCAACGACGCCGCCCAGGGATGGCACGCCGAGGTGCGGGCCGGCCTCGGTCCCGACGAGCGCCAGCGGCTTCGGGGGGCCCTGGCCTCGCTTCGGGCGGTTGCCGCCCCACCGCGCCGCGCCTCCCCGGCCCTCGCGTCACCGCGCCGCGCCTCCCGGGCCCTCGCCCCACCGCGCCGGGGCTCCCCGACGTCGCCGGCCGCTCGATGATCCCGGTCGGGTCCCCGGGCCGCCGGTGGACACGGAAGTGGACGGTGCTGGGCGTGCTCACGCTGGTCGCCTTCATCACCAACCTCGACGCCACCATCGTGATCATCGCCCTGCCCCGGCTGATGCAGGGCCTCCACACCACGGCGACGGTCGGGCTGTGGACCCTCACCGGCTACATCATCACCAGCACCGTGCTGCTCCTCCCGGCCGGCCGGTGGTCGGATCTCGTGGGCGGGACCTCGGTGTTCCTGGCCGGGCTGGCCGTCTTCGCCGTGGCCACCGTGGCCTGTGGCTTCGCCGGGACCGGCACCGAGCTGATCGTGGCCCGCCTGGTCCAGGGGTGCGGTGCCGCCCTGGCCCTGGCCACCGCCACCCCGCTGATCGTGGCCACCTTCCCGTCCCGCCAGCTGGGCATGGCGCTCGGGATCAACTCCACCGCCTGGGTGCTCGGTTCCATCGTGGGCCCGGTGGTCGGCGGAGCCCTGGTGTCGACCCTCGGGTGGCGGTCGGTGTTCTTCGTGGCGGCGCCGTTCGCCGTGGTCGGCATCGTCGTCGGCGCCGTCGTGCTTCCCCGGGGCCCTCGGGTCCCGTCGTCGGGTGGCCTCGACTGGACCGGCACCGTCACCTTCGGGACCTCGCTGGTGCTGCTCCTGCTGGCCTTCAGCGAGGGCGAGGGGTGGGGGTGGCTGTCGGCGCGGACGGTCGGCCTGTTCGTGGTGGCGGCGGTCCTGATGGCACTGTTCTGCGTGTGGGAGCTGCGCCACCGGGCGCCGGTGTTCGACCTCCGGCTGCTGCGCCGGCACCACTACCGCTGGGGCCTCTCGGTGACCGCCGGCTTCAGCGTCGGCTTCTTCGCCACCACCTTCCTCCTCACCTTCTACCTCCAGGGTGCGCTCCGGCTCAGCCCGCTCGACGCCGGCCTGGTGCTGGTGCCGCTGTCGGTGCCCCAGCTCCTGCTGGCGCCGGTCGGGGGGTCGATGGCCGACCGCCTGGGGCCGGCCCGCCTGGTGGTGGTGGGCGCGGCCATGCTGGTCGTCTCGGGCTTCTTCCTCGGGCGGCAGGGCACCACCCTCGATCCGGTCCGGGTGGTGATCCCGCTCCTGGTGATGTCGGCCGCCACCAGCATCCTGTGGCCGTCGCTGCTCAAGGCGGTCATGTCGGCGCTCCCGGCCGATCAGACCGGCGTCGGGTCGGGGCTCTTCTACACGGTGCGCAACGTGGGCATGTCGCTCTCCCTCACCCTGGCCCTGGTGCTGGCCGAGGCCCGCCTTCCCCGGGGCACCGCCTCGCGGGTGCTGGTCGGCACCGCCGGTGCCCTCTCCCACGCTGCCCGCCGGGAACTGGTCGGGTCGACCAATGCCGGCTTCGAGATCTTCGTCGTCTTCTACCTCCTGGCCCTGGTGTCGTCCCTCTTCCTGCTGCGCCCGGCTGGGGAGGACGGAGCACGCCCCACGGGGGAACCGCCCGCCGCCGGGCCGGCTCTTGCCGGCGTGCACCGGTCGGAGGTCGCCGGCCGCGCCGCCGGCGCGACGGCCGGC
>JBOGGE010000227.1:0-4903 GCA_050743865.1 Acidimicrobiales bacterium | reverse complement strand
GGCGCCGGCCCAGCCGCCGCCGGGCAGGCCGGCACCGGCCGCTCCCGCCAGTGCCGCCAGGGCCAGTGCCGCCGCCGCCGGGCGGCCTCTCCACCAGTGCATGGTGCCCCCCTTCTACCACCGCCGGGGGGTGACAACGTCCCAGGTCGGAGCAGACAAACGTTCGTTTCGGCGCTCGGCGGCCCCGGGGTCGACCGTCGTCCGCCGGAGCGGGTAGACAGTGACCGTGCCCCTCAAGTCGATCGGACGGCGGCTCCGCAACTTCCCGGCCCGGCTGATCGGCCGGATCGGGTGGCTCCGCCGCCGCTACGTGCGCCGGGTGCTGCGGACGATCGACCGGTCGCGGGAGAAGCACAAGCCCCTCCCCGAGAGCCTGGTCCGCATCGACCGGCTGCTGCGCCGGGTGCCCAAGCACAAGCGGGCCGAGACCCTGGAGCAGATGCTGGAGGCCGGTTCGACCCCCGAGCCCGACCTGAACCGGTCGCTGCGGCGGGCCGCCGGCCGCCAGGAGCGCCAGAGCGGCAAGAAGGGGGCCGGGCTCCGCCCGGGGATCGGCCCCGGCCAGCGGGCCGAGCAGCGCCGCCGCTAGCGTGGGCGTAAGGTCGGTGCCGCCGCGCCGAGGCGGTGGTCGCCGGCCCGGCCATACCCCTTCGTCCCGAGGGAGGCACACGATGGAGATCCATGACACCGTCTACGTCGGGGGGGCATGGGTGCCCTCCTCCGGCAACGGCATCCACGAGGTCGTCGACTCGAACACCGAGGAGGTGATCGGCCGGGTCCCCGAGTGCACCCCAGGTGACGTCGACCGGGCGGTCGCCGCCGCCGCCGAGGCCTTCGGTGCCTGGGCGGCCACGCCGGTCGAGGAGCGCTCCAAGCTGCTGTCCCGGGTGTCGGAGGGGCTGGCGGCCCGGACCGACGAGATCGCCGCCACCATCGCCCGCGAGGTCGGCACGCCGCTGTCGCTGTCGGGCCCCATCCAGGTCGGCCTGGCCGTCGGCGCCTTTGCCGCCGCCGCCGACGGGGTGGGCGCCATCACCTGGGAGCAGGAGATCGGCAACTCGCTCGTCGTGCGGGAGCCGATCGGCGTGGTCGGTGCCATCACCCCCTGGAACTACCCGCTGTACCAGATCTCCCTCAAGGTGGCCCCGGCCCTGGCCACCGGGTGCACGGTGGTGCTCAAGCCGAGCGAGGTGGCGCCGCTCAACGCCTACGCCCTGGCCGAGGTGATCGACGAGGTCGGCCTGCCGCCGGGCGTGTTCAACATGGTCGTCGGCTCGGGCCCGATCGTCGGCGAGGCCATCGCCGCCCACCCGAAGGTCGACATGGTGTCGTTCACCGGCTCCACCCGGGCCGGCCGGCGCGTCATGCAGCTGGCCGCCGAGTCGATCAAGAAGGTCACGCTCGAGCTGGGTGGCAAGTCGGCCAACGTGATCCTTCCCGACGCCGACCTGGAGGCGGCGATCCCGGCAGGGATGTTCGGGTGTTACCTGAACTCGGGCCAGACCTGCTCGGCCCTGACCCGGATGATCGTGCCGCGGTCGCGCCTGGCCGAGGTCGAGGAGAAGGCGGCGGCGGCCGCCGGGTCCTTCGCCCCGGGGAGCTCGATGGAGGCCGGGACCATGCTCGGCCCGCTGGTGTCGGCGGCCCAGCTGGAGAGGGTCCGCGGCTACATCCGCAAGGGGATCGAGGAGGGCGCCAAGCTCGTCACCGGGGGGGCCGAGCCGCCGGCCGGGTTGGAGAAGGGCTACTTCGTCCAGCCGACCGTGTTCAGCGAGGTCACCAACGACATGACCATCGCCCGCGAGGAGATCTTCGGGCCGGTGCTGGTCATCCTCCCCTACGACACCGAGGAGGAGGCCGTCCGCCTCGCCAACGACACCCCCTACGGCCTGGCCGGCGCCGTGTGGGCCGGCGACAAGGCCAAGGCGGAGGCGGTGGCCCGCCAGCTGCGGACGGGCCAGGTCGACGTGAACGGCGGGGCGTTCAACCCTGCCGCCCCCTTCGGCGGCTACAAGCAGTCGGGCTTCGGCCGCGAGCGGGGGCCCTTCGGGCTGGAGGAGTACCTCCAGGTGAAGTCGCTCCAGCGCTAGCGCCGGCCGGGTCAGCCGCCCGGTGTGGCGCCGACCCGGTCAGCCCGGTGCGGCGCCGACCGACGCCAGGGCGTCGACGAACTGCTTCTCCCACTCGGCGGCGCTGGACACCGGCCACGGGGGCATGTCCGGCTGCTCGTCGAACATGACGCCGACGGCACCGGCCACCGACCCGGCGTCGGGTGAGCAGGCCAGCGCCCCGCCCGCCGCCAGCTCGTGGATGGCGTTCTCCCGCCCGTGCCCGGGGACGACGTCGAGCACCACCAGCCACCGGCCGAGCACCCGGGCCTCGTGGCAGGTCTGGCCGGGCGTGGTGACCACACCGTCGGCCGCCGCCATCAGCTCCGGGATCCGATCGGTCGTCCCGAAGGCCACCAGGCGGCCCCGCCGGCCGGCAGCCAACGACCGCAGGCGGCGGTGGAGGCGCCGGTTGGCGCCGGCCACAGCCAGCACCCGGTAGCCCCGGTCGACCAGGGCCTCCGCCGCCTCGGCCAGGGGCCCGAGGCCCCAACCGCCGGCCATGAGGAGCACGCACGGCTCGCCGGCCGGGAGGCCGAGGGAGGCGCGCGCCGCGGCGCGGTCCGGCGCCTCGAAGATCTCGGGCCGGACCGGCGGCGGGATCACGCGGATGGCGGCCCGGGCGTCGTAGCGGCGCACCGTGGCGGCGGCCAGGGGCGAGCACACCACGTAGAGGTCGGTGCCGTGGGCCACCCACATCCGGTGGGCGCCGGCGTCGGTGCACACGGCGACGGCGGTGATGCGCGCCGACCGCTGCTTGAGCGACGCCGCCGCCGAGACCCCGGTGGGGAACACCGAGACGAGGAGCTGGTCCCCTCGGCCCACCAGTCGCTCGACGACGGGGACCAGCCGGCGGTTGGCCGACCAGTCGAGCACCCGGGCCAGGCGCGAGCCGGTCCGCAGGTGGCTGAAGTGGAAGCCGTCGTAGACGGTCGGGACCGAGATCATCCGCCGGAAGGCGGCGGTGCCGGCCCGCGAGGCGGCACCGCCCAGGAGCTCCATGCAGTCGACGGTGCGGGCCTCCAGACCGTACCCGGCCAGCGCCACGCGGCAGGCCTGCGCCACGGAGTCGTGGCCCCGGCCGATCGAGCCGGACAGGATGAGCGCGCCGTCGTACGTCACGCCGGTACCACCGGGCCGGGCCCCACCGCGCCGGCCGTCGGGCAACGTCGGGGTGACCATGAGGGAGGACCTCCGATCCGGGGGCGCGGGCTCCCTCCCCTCTCTGCCCGGCCGCCCACCTCCCTACACGCGGTCCCCCGGCGCCCGGTCATCGCACGAGCTCGTCGAGGGTGACCGCGGCCAGCCCCCTGGTGGCCAGCTGGGCCGCCACCCGGTCGAGCGAACGCAGGGCCGTGCGCCACATGCCGGGCGGCCCGAAGGCGTCGCTGTCGTGCAGGAGGACCACGGCCCCGGCCTGGAGCCGGCGGCTGATCCGGGCGGCAACGGCTCCGGGATCGCTCGTCGCCCACTCCCGCCCCCAGGCCGACCACAGCACCGTCCGCCACCCCATCCGCCGCGCCGCCGCGAGGGTGGCCGCCGTGACCTGCCCGAATGCGGGCCGGTACCAGCTCGGGCGGTGACCACCCGCCCCCATGACCTCCCCGGCCCGAGACAGGTCCCGGCGCACCCAGGCCGGCGTGCGGGCCAGGTGGTGGGCGTGCCGGTAGCCGTGGGTGCCCACCAGGTGGCCGCGCCGGACGACCTCGTCCACCAGCGCCGGGTACCGCTGGACCGCCGAGCCGAGGGGGAAGAAGGTGGCCCGGAGGCCGAGATCGTCGAGGCGGTCGAGGATCGCCGGGGTGCCCTCCGGGTGCGGTCCGTCGTCGAAAGTGAGCGCCACGCCGGGCCGCTCCCTGGGCCCCTGCCACCGGCACCGCTCCCCCGGCAGCGCCTCCAGCGGCGTCCACTGGCCCAGGGCCACGACGCTCGGCGCGTACTGGGCCGCCAGCACCGACGCCGCCGCCCAGCCGAAGCAGCTCCCGATGGTCCTCCCGGCCTGCCGCACGGATCTCCCTTCGAGCGCCGGTGCTGAGGGTCGCCGAGGGCCACGGTAGCCGGGCTCCGAGGTTCCCGGACCGGCGGCCCTGGCCGCGCTCCGGCACCATCGGGCCCGTGGGCGACAGCCGACGACGCGCCGCCGAGCACGATGTCATGCCCGCCGGTGCCCGCGCCGGTGGCACCGGTCCCAGCCGAGCCGGGCGCCGCACCATCAGCGGCCCGGCAGCGCTGGCCACGGTGACCGTGACCTAAGCTCGTTGGGGCGCGCCTCTAGCTCAACGGCAGAGCAACGGACTCTTAATCCGCAGGTTCTGGGTTCGAATCCCAGGGGGCGCACCCGAAAGCCCAGGTCAGAGACACCGGGCGCCCTGGCGCCGGGAGCGGTGCAGGGCCGATGTCAACGGTTTGTCAACGGGAGCGGTCGTGCAAGCGAACCGCTGACCGGCGCCCAGCTATGCTCGACCGGCGTGGACTCGGAACCCTCGCCGCAGTGGCCGGCCGCCGCGTACGTCGCGCTCGGGTTGATGTTCGACGCCGTGCAGCAGGTTGAACGGGCTCACGAGGCCGGGGAAGCCGATCAGCTCAAGGGAGCGGTGTCCTTCGTCGGGCGCCTGGCGAGGTTCGCCGACATGACCGCACGAAAGGACGTGGTCGCACATCCGGCCCTCTTGGCGGAGTGGGACGGCCTTCTCCGGCTTCTTGAGGATCTACGGAGAGGCGATGTCGCCGAGACGTGGCGCCAAGCTGCTGACGAAATCGCCCGACTTCGGGAGGCACATTCGGCGGATGTTTGG
>JBOGGE010000226.1:0-20933 GCA_050743865.1 Acidimicrobiales bacterium | reverse complement strand
GCGGCGCGGCGCCGCGGCTGGGCCGTCGGCGGCACCAGGCGGGCGGTCGACGCCGGCCTGATCGAGCCCGGGGCCGAGGTGAGCGCCGAGCGCTGGGCCCTGTCACCGCGCCTGGCTGTCGCCGTGGCGCTGGACGGGCCGGACGAGCTGGCCCCCCTCCGGTGGGCCGGCACCATCGTGGCCGTCGACCCGGACGCCGGCGCAGCCGGTCCCGGTGCCGATGCCGGCGCCGACCTGGTCCTCGCCTGCGCCATCGACGACCTACTGGGCGCCCTGGGCGAGGTCTCCCCAGCCGTCCCGGCCACCGGGGTCGCCCCGTGACCCCCCGCCCGACGACCACCCCCGTCACCACGCAGGCCGGCTTCCCGGTGACGGTGCGCACCACGGCGCCGGCCCACCCCGCCCTCCTGCCCCGGCTGGCCCAGGCGGTGAGCGACGCCGGGGCGGTCGTCGGCATGGACCTGGTCGAGGTCATGCCGGCCGAGGCGACCGTGGATCTCACGGTCGAGGTCGCCGACGGCTCGGGGGTCGAGCAGGTCCGGCGGCTCCTCGAATCGGCCGGCTGCCGGGTGCAGCGCGTCTCGGACCCGACCTTCCTCTCCCACCTGGGGGGGAAGATCGAGGTGACGGCACGGGTGCCGGTCCGCACCCGCCAGGCCCTTTCACTCGCCTACACCCCTGGCGTCGGCCGGGTGGCCGCCGCCATCGCCGAGCGACCCGACGACGCCTGGCGGCTCACGGCCAAGGGAAGCACGGTCGCCATCGTCACCGATGGCAGCGCCGTCCTGGGGCTCGGCCGCCTCGGCCCGCTGGCGGCGCTGCCGGTGATGGAGGGCAAGGCCCTCATCTTCAAGGAGTTCGCCGGCGTGAACGCCTATCCCCTCTGCCTCGACGTCGCCTCGCCCGAAGCCTTCGTGGACGCCGTCTGCGCCGTGGCCCCCGGCTTCGGCGGGATCAACCTGGAGGACGTGGCGGCGCCGTCCTGCTTCGGCATCGAGGACGAGCTCCAGCGGCGCCTGCCCATCCCCGTCTTCCACGACGACCAGCACGGAACGGCGGTGGTGGCCATGGCCGGCCTCCTCAACGCCTGCCGGCTGACCGGTCGCAAGGTCGGCGAGCTCCGGGTGGTCGTCGTCGGCTGCGGCGCCGCCGGCAGCGCCATCTGCGAGGCGGTCCTCGACGCCGGCGTCGACGACCTGGTCGCCTTCGACCGCCACGGCGTGCTCGGCCAGGACCCCTCGCAACCTCACCACACGAGGATCGCCGCCCGCTCGAACCGCCGCCGCGTCACGACCCTGGGCCAGGCGCTGCGCGGTGCCGACGTGTGCATCGGGACGTCGCGGCGCGGTTCGATCGATCCCACCCTCCTGGACCGGATGGCGCCCCGACCGATCGTGATGGCCCTGGCCAACCCGGTCCCCGAGATCCTCGACCACGAGCTCCCGGCGGGCGCCGTGCTCGCCACCGGGCGCAGCGACCATCCCAACCAGGTCAACAACTCCCTCTGCTTCCCCGGGCTCTTCCGCGGTGCGCTCGACGTGCGTGCCACTTCCGTCACCCGGGCCATGCGGGCGGCCGCCACCCGGGCCATCGCCGAGTGCGTGACGCCCGAGGAGTGCGCGCTCGGGGTGATCATCCCCTCGATGTTCCAGCAGGCCGTCCACGACCGGGTGGCCCGCGCCGTGGCCGAGGCCTGGACGGCCGAGCACCCGGTCAAGACGTCACCGGGGGTGCCGGGGAGGGGGGAACCGACCGGTGCCGCCGCGCCGGGCATCGGGCCGCCGGGGCGGCCCACCTGAGGAGCCGCAGCCCAAAGGGCCTCAGCGGCGGGCCAGGTCGACCCAGACGGCCTTGCGGTCGGTGTAGTTGTCGAGCGCCGCCTGCCCGAGATCCCGCCCGACGCCGGAGTCGCCCCCGAGCCCGCCCCACGGCAGGCGGGTGTCGGTCCGGCCGTAGGTGTTGACCCACACCATGCCCGCCCGCAGCCGGGACGCCACGGTGTGCGCACGGGCGAGGTCGTTCGTCCACAACCCGGCGGCCAGCGTGTAGGGCGAGTCGTTGGCGATGGCGACCGCCTCCTCTTCGCCCGAGAAGCGGATCACCGAGAGGACGGGGCCGAAGATCTCCTCCCGGGCGATGGTCATGGCGTTGTCGACCTCGCTGAAGATGGTGGGCGGCACGAAGTAGCCGGGACCGTCGAGGCGGCGGCCGCCGGTGCGGAGGCTCGCCCCTTCGGCCACGCCCTTCTCGACGTAGCCGAGCACCCGGTCCAGCTGGCGCTCCGAGATCAACGGGCCGAGGTAGGTGTCCTCCTCCCTCGGGTCGCCGACCTTGAGCCCGGCGACCCCGGCCTCCAGGCGCTCGACCACCTCGCCGTAGACCGCGTCCTCCACCAGTAGCCGGGTGCCGGCGGAGCAGACCTGACCGGAGTTGAAGAACACGCCGGAGATGGCAGCCCGGGTGGCGGCGGCGAGATCGGCGTCGGCGAACACGACGTGGGGCGACTTGCCTCCCAGCTCGAGGGTGAGCCTGGGGACGTTGGCGGCGGCACGCTCCATGATGAGCTTTCCCACCGCCGGCGACCCGGTGAAGGTGATCTTGTCCACGCCGGGATGGCTGACGAGGGGCAGACCGGCGCCGGGCCCGGGCCCGGGCAGCACGTTGAGCACGCCGGGCGGGATGCCCGCCTCGATCGCCAACCGGCCGAGGAAGAGGGCGCTCAAGGGCGTCTCGGCCGCCGGCTTAATCACCATCGTGCAGCCACACGCCAGGGCCGGGGCGATCTTCCACATGGCGTTCATGAGCGGGAAGTTCCACGGCACGATCCCGGCCACCACGCCGACCGGCGCCCGGACGACGTAGGTCAGGGCACCCGGGTTGACGGGGACCACGTCTCCGGTGATCTTGTCGCACCACCCGGCGTAGTACTCGAGGCAGTCGAGCACGGCCGGGAAGTCCTGGCGCCGCACGGCGGCGACGGGCTTGCCGCCGTCGAGGGACTCCAAGGCCACGATGTCATCCCGGTGCGCCTCGACCAGGCCGGCCAGCCGCCGGAGGAGCCGTCCCCGCTCGGCGGCGCGCATCCGCGTCCACGGCCCGTCATCGAAGGCGGCGCGGGCGGCCCGGACGGCCAGGTCGACGTCCTTCTCGCCGGGCTCGGGAAGGGTGGCGATGACCTTCTCGGTCGCCGGGTCGAACGTGTCGAACGTCGCTCCCGACACGGCGTCGCGCCACTCGCCGTCAACCAGCAGCCCGAGCGGCGGCAGGGTCACGCCGGCCGGGGCCGGGGCCGGGGCCGTCATATCGCCCCCTCGGCCTCGAGGGCACGGATCTCCTCATCCCCGAAGCCCAGCTCGTCCCGGAGCACCTCGTGGGTGTGCTCGCCCAAGAGCGGCGCGCTCACGTAGTCGACCGGAGAGTCGGAGAGCTGGAGCGGGCACCCGACGGTGAGGTACTTGCCGCGCTCGGGATGCTCGACCGCCACCACCAGGTCGCGCTCGTGCAAGGAGGCGTCCTCCAACAGCTCCCTGGCGTCGAGCACCGGGCCGCACGGGACACCGATGGCATTGCAGCGCTCGTACACCTCGAGCTTTGTCATGGTGCCCGTCCAGGCCTCCACCGCGGCGAAGACCTCGTCGAGCCGCCCGAGCCGGTGCTCGGGGGTGGCGAAGTCGGGGTCGGTCGCCAGTTCCTCCCTCCCCATCTCACGGCACAGCGGCGCCCATCCCTGAGGCTGGACGATGAGGTAGACGTAGTCGTTGGGGCCGCCCGGCGCGCAGCGGAGGGCGGCACCGGGGTGCCCGCCACCCGAAGCGTTGCCCGAGCGGGGAACGGCGCCGTCGGGGCTCTGGACCGGGTACTCGGCCAAGGGGCCGGCACCGAGCCGCTGCTGGTCCCGCAGCTTTACCCGGCACAGGTTGAGGACGGAGTCCTGCATGGCGCAGAGCACCCGCTGGCCGCGCCCGGTGTGGCGGTCCCGCTGGAGCAGCGCGGCCAGGATGGCCGCCACCAGGTGGATCCCGGTCCCCGAATCGCCGATCTGGGCGCCGGTGACCGTGGGCGGCCCGTCGGCCGTGCCGGTGGTGCTCATGGCGCCGCCCATGGCCTGGGCGATCGGCTCGTAGGCCTTGGCGTCACGGAACCGGCCGGGGCCAAACCCCTTCACCGAGGCGTAGATGAGGCGCGGGTACTTGGCGTGCAGCTCCTCCCAACCCAGGCCGTTGCGGTCCAACACCCCGGGGGCGAAGTTCTCCACCAGGACGTCAGCCTGCTCGAGCATGCGGTCGAGGACACGATGGCCGCCTTCGGACTTGAAGTTCACCGTGATGCTGCGTTTGTTGCTGTTGAGCATGGTGAAGTACAGGCTGTCGACGCCGGGTTGGTCGCGCAGCTGCTGGCGGGTGATGTCACCCTGGCCGGGGGACTCGATCTTGACCACGTCGGCCCCGAGCCAGGCCAGGACCTGGGTGCAGGACGGTCCGGACTGGACATGCGTCATGTCGACGATCCGGACCCCGTCGAGCGCCCTCGGCTCGTGGCCGGCGGCACCGGCGGGCGACCGCCCCTGCTCGGGCCACCGCCCCTGCTCGGGCGACCGCCCCTGCTCGGGCGACCCGCTCACTTGTACATCGTCTGGTTCTGCGTTCCCGGCGCGTAGGCGTCGGGATCCAGCCAGACGTTGACGATGGCACAGGTCCCTGACCGGCGGGCACGCTCGAGGGCCGGCGCGATCTCCTCGGGGTCCCGCACCGCCTCACCGTGGACACCGAGCATGTCGGCGAACTTCTCGAAGTCGACGTCACCCAGGTAGTTGGCCACCGCGCCCCGTTCGGCGCCGTACTTCTGGATCTGACCGCAGCGGATCTGGTTCATGTGCGAGTTGTTCCCGATCACCGCGATGTAGGGGAGCCCGAACCGGATCGCCGTCTGCAGGTCGAAGCCCGTCATGGCGAACGAGCCGTCGCCGAAGAGGGCCACCACCTCGCGCCCGGGATGCGCCAGCTTGGCGGCCATGGCGAAGCCGGTACCGACCCCGAGCGTGCCGAGCGGGCCCGGGTCCATCCACGCCCCGGGCGACTTGGGCCGGACGACGTTGCCGGCGAAGGTCACCACGTCCCCGCCGTCGCCGACGAAGATCGAGTCCTCGGTCAGGAACCGGTCGATCTCGTGCGCCAGGCGGTAGGGGTGGATCGGACGCTGGCCTGAATCGAGGTGGGGCTGGCGCTCGCTGCGCAGGGCCGTCTCGCGCCGGCGGAGGCGCTCGACCCACTCGGTCCGGTGGCGGCGGACGGTGCCGACGCCAGCACCCGCCCCGGCGGCGGCGGTCACAGCCGACAGCACGGCCCCCACGTCGCCCACCAGGCCGATCTCCACGTCCCGGTTGCGCCCGACGGTGGAGTAGCCCATGTCGATCTGGGCGACGACCGGCGCCTTCAGGCTGGCGCCGTAGCGGAGGCGGAAGTCGAAGGGCGTGCCGACCACGACGATCACGTCGGCCTCGGCGAACGCCTGGCGCCGGGTCAGCTGGAAATGGAGGGGATGATCGGGGGCGAGCGTCCCCCGGGCGGCGCCGTTCATGTACGCCGGGATCCCCAGCTCCTCGACGAACCCAATGGCGGCCTCGGTCGCCCGGCAGGTCCAGACCTGCTGGCCGAGGAGCACGCACGGCCGCTCCGCGCCCCGGAGCACCTCGGCCAGCCGCTCAACGTCGGCCCGGTCACCGGCGCTCCGGGTGGACGCCCGGGACCGGCCCGGGACGGGCAGCCGGGCCGCGCTCTCGGGTACCCGGCCGTCGAGGATGTCGCGGGGGATCTCGAGGTAGACGGGCCCGAAGGCGCCGGCGAACGCCTCCCGGGCCGCCATGGCCACGAAGTCGGCGACCCGGGCGGTGGTCGGCACATTGGACGCCAACTTGGTGATCGGCCGGAGAAGGTCGACGTGGGCGAGGTCCTGCAGCCCTCCCATCCGGTGCTGGGAGAGCGCCGCCTGGCCGCCGATGAGCAGCATCGGGCTCTCGGCCCGGAAGGCGTTGGCCACGCCGGTGACGGCGTTGGTCGTCCCCGGCCCGGCGGTGACCACCGCGCACCCCATGTTCCCGGTCATGCGGGCGTACCCGTCGGCGGCATGGGAGGCCACCTGTTCGTGGCGGACGTCGATGATGCGGATGCCCTCGTCGATGCACCCGTCGTAGACGTCGGAGATGTGGCCGCCGCAGAGGGTGAAAATGGTGTCGACGCCCTCCCGGCGCAGGGCCCGGGCCACCAGGTGGCCGCCCGAGACCGTGGCCTCGGGCTCGGCCGTGGCCTCGGGCTCGACCAGGCGCGGCTCGACCGGGCGCGGCTCGGCCGGGCGAGTCGTGGCCGGCGCTGGCCCGACGTCCCGATGGACCGTTGAGCTCATATCGACCTCCTCAGCTCGCCAGTGCCCGATGCGCCGCCGCTGCCGGCAGCGCTGCCGCTGCCGGCGGCGCTGCCGTCCCCCGATGCGCCGCCGTCCCCGGCGTCGTAGTCCTCCATGCCGCCTTCCCTGTCTCGCATGCTGCTCACCGTGCCTCGCATCTCGACGTGGTCGTCCACCGGACCCGTCCTCCCGAGGCCACGGTCGTCGCCACCGCCACCGTCGCCGTCGCCGTCGTCGCCTCCGTCGTCCTCGCCGTCGTCGCCTCCGTCGTCCTCGCCGTCCTCGCCGCCTCCAGCCACCGACGCCGAACCGCCGAGGAACAGCTCGCCGAGATCGGGCCTCGACAGGATCTCCGACGCCGCCGCCGAGACACGCACCTCGCCAGACACGAGGATGTACCCCCAGTGCGCCACCTTGAGCGCCTCCGACGCCTTCTGCTCCACCAGCAGGATGCCGGTCCCGGTTGCGGCCAGGGCCAAGATGTGTGTCTCGAAGAGCTGCACCGTCAAGGCGACCGACAGGCCGGCCGTGGGCTCGTCCAGCACGAGCACCTTGGGTCGGAGCATGAGCACCCGCCCGACGGCGACCATCTTGCGCTCGCCCCCCGACAGCCTCCCCACGTTCCGGTGCCGCAGCGTGGCGAGCTTCGGGAAGACCGAGATGACTTCGTCGATCCGTCCGGGGATCTGCTTCTTCTTGAGCAGGTAGCCACCGACCTCCAGGTTCTCCTGGACGGTCATGGTGTCGAAGACGTCCTCGTGCTGGGGGACGTAGCCGACGCCCTGGCGGGCGATCTGCTCGGGGGCCCGGTTGGCGATCGAGTCCCCGCCGAGGGTGACGTCGCCGGTGCAGCGCAGATGCCCGACGATGGCCTTGACCAGCGTGCTCTTGCCGGCTCCGTTGGGACCGGCCACTACCACCACCTTGGCCGGCGCCACCGTCAGGGAGACGTCGTGGATGACCGGCGGGCCGCCGTAGCCGGCGGTGACGTTGGCGGCCGTCAGCTCGGCGGCGTCGGGAGGGGCAACCGTCGTCATCGCCCGCCGCCCAGGTAGGCGTCGATGACCTCCTGGTGGGCGCGCAGATCTCGCATGTCCCCCTCGGCGATGCGGGCACCGTTGGCCATGACCACCACCCGGTCGCACAACCGCTCGATCGAGGCGAGCTCGTGCTCGACGATGAGCAGGGTGAGCCCCTCGGCCCTGAGCTCCCCGAGCGCCTCCTCGATGCGCCGGGCCATGGTCCGGTTGACGCCGGCCATGGGCTCGTCCAGGAGCAGCATCTTGGGCCGGGCCATCAGCGCACGCCCGATCTCCACCAGCTTGCGCTGCCCTCCCGACAGCTGGCCGGCGTAGTCGTTCTCCTTGTCGGCCAGGTCGAGCCTGGCCAGGATGGCCCGTGCCCTCGTCACCTCGGCCGCCTCGCTCGCCCCCCAGTGGCGCCGTCCGGCCAGGGCGCCCCAGATGGTCGTGCCCTTCAGGCCCGGCACGGCGACCAGGAGGTTCTCCATGGTGGTCAGGCGTGCGAACTCGCCCCCGAGCTGGAAGGTCCGGACCAGTCCGTGGCGGGCGACCTTGTGCGGCGGGCCGCCGGTGATGTCGCGCGAACCGAGCAGTACCTTCCCGCGCGACGGCTTGACCTCGCCCCCGATGGCCCGCATGGCCGTGGTCTTGCCGGCCCCGTTGGGCCCGATGAGCCCGACCGCCGTCCCGACCGGCACGTCGAAGGAGACATGGTCCACCGCCCGGACCCCGCCGAAGTCGACGGTGAGATCCCTCACCTCGACCATCGCCGCCGCGTCGGGGGCGGCCGGCACCGGGGGCGGCCCTGTCGGCTCGTGCATCGGCGTCCGCACCTCCACGGTCGGCCGGAGCATCCCGGCCTCAGGCATGCACCCTCCTCCTCGCCGGCGCCGGCAGGGGCTGGACGTCGGGGACCGGCACGAGCAGCCCGCCGGAGAACCTCCGCCGCCGCTCGGCGATCACCCCCTGCGGCCGGAACCAGAGGAACAGGATAATGAGCAGGCCGAGGCTGATCCACTGGGACGCACCGACCAGGTTCGGATTGGCGATGTTGGGGAAGAGCACCGTGCCCTCGAGGAACAGGCCTTCGACCAGGAAGGCGCCGGCTGCCACCCCGCCGAGATTGCCCCGGCCGCCGACGATCACGGCGGCGAAGAGCCCGAAGGTCTCCGGGTACGTCCAGCCCCCCGGAGCCCACGCCCCGATGAATTGGACCTCGATGGCGCCAGCCAGGGCGGCGACGGCTCCGCCGACCACCATCACCAGGAGGCGGGTGGCCACGACGTTGTGCCCGATGGCGGCGGCGGCGGCTTCGTTCTCCCGGACCGCCCGGAGCACCCTTCCCAGTGGAGCCCTCTGGATCCTGCGCATGAGCTCGTAGACGAGCAGGGTGGCGACGGCCGCCAGGCCCAGGTAGAAGAGCCGGTACTGGATGATGGTGAGGTGCAGCTCGCTCTGGAACGGCGACGGCACCTGGGCCAGCCCGGTGGTGCCGTTCAGGAAGCTGACCTTGGCCGACACCAGGTACGTGCCGAGGATGGAGACCACGAGCAGGACCATCGCCTGGTAGTCGCCCCGCAGCCGCCGCAGGGTGATGAGGCCCACCGCCAAGCCCAGCGCGCCACCGACGACGGCCGCCAGCAGCCACGGTACCGGCCACGGCAGCCGGGCCCCCCAGAAGTACTGCTGGATACCGTTGGCGGTGGGATGGCCGAGCGTGAGGATGCCTCCGGTGTAGGCCCCGGCCGCCACGAAGATGATGTAGGCGAAGTTGAGCACTCCCGTCTCGCCGAACTGCAGGTTCAGCCCCCAGCAGCTGATGATGGCGACCAGGATGTAGAGGGCGAGGACCGTCAGGTAGTAGTCCATCAGGCGATCCCCTTCACCTTCGCCGCCCCGGCGAACAACCCGGTCGGGCGGACGAGCAGCACCAGGATCAGGATCACGAAGGCGGCGATCGGGGCGTAGGCCCCGGAGAGGACGATGGCGCTCTCCTCCAGGAGCACACCGATGACCAGCGCCCCGACCATCGCCCCGTAGATCTGGCCGACCCCGCCCAGGATGGCGGCGGCGATGATCTCGATCAGGAAGGTGTCGCCCATGGTGAACGACAAGCTCGACACGCTGATGGCGAGCATCACGCCGGCCAGCCCCGACATGAGGCCGGAGACGGCCCAGGCGAAGTCGGTGACCCGCTGGGCCCGGATGCCGCAGCTCTGGGCCAGGGCCTTGTTGGCGGCAACGGCGCGCATCGCCTTCCCGATCCGCGTGTAGCGCAGGAGCGCGTGGGTGCCGACGGCGGTGGCCACACCGATGGCGATGACCACCAGCTGCTCCTGGCTGAAGATCATGGAGCCAAGACGCAACGGGCTGCCACCCTGCAGCGGGTAGGAGGACGAGTTCGGGCCCCAGATGACCTCGACCAGGTACTCGATCACCAGGGCCAGGGCGATGGTGATGACGATCATCCCGAAGAAGCTCGTGCCGCGCCGGACGAACGGGGCCAGGAGCCCGCGGTTGAGCAGGGCCGACGACGCCGCGCCGAAGACACCGGCGATCACCAGGGCCGGCCAGATGCCGACCCCGTGCTGGGTGCAGACCAGGGCGATGAACGCGGCGAACGTCATCTGGGACCCGAAGGCGATGTTCAAGACGTTGGTCGTGCTGAACTGCATCGTGAACCCCACGGCGGCTGGCAGGAGGACCGAGGCGGTCACGATCCCGAAGCCGAGGGAGCTCATGACCTCGCTCATCCCGAGGTCGACCTCCACGCCCCTGCCGGACGGCCCTCCGGACCGCCGGCCCCGGCGGGGCCGGTCCCCGCAGCCGCCACCGAGGCGACCACGGGGACCTCACCCCTCGCTTGCCGACCGATCACACCGACGCCTTGTCGACCAGCTTCTTTGTCACGACGCCCAGCCGGCGGGGGTGCGCCCCCTCGGTGACGGCGTCGAAGATGCCGGCGACGTTGTGGTACTTGTTCACGTCGAGGTGACCGTCGGCCCCGACGTACTCGATGCTCTTCCCGGCCTTGAGCGCCGTCTCGCCCTGGGCGTAGGTGCGGACGACCGTCCTACCGTTCCCGGCCTTGGTCAGCCCCAGGATGTCCGGGACGAACGTGGCCGGATTGGTGGAGCCGGCCTTCACCATGGCCAGCGCCACCAGGTTGGCGGCGTCGTAGTAGCTGAGGGTGAACGGGTCTTCGTAGTACTGGCTGACTGTCGCCACCTTCTGCGGATCGCTCGTGATGTCCTTCTTGAACGCCTTGTAACCCGCCGAGCCCGTGCCCGCCGCCTGTGTCTCGAAGGCGACAGCCTTCTTGAGGCCGGACTTGCCGATGGCCCCGTCGACGGCATGCAGCCAATTCGGCTCCTCGTCGGCCTCGTTCACGTAGAGCGGAGGGAGGTTCCCCATCAGCTGCTTGAGCTCGGCCAGGAACGTCGCCGACGTGCTCGCCGGCGCTGTGTAGAGGATCACCTGCGGATGGGCGTTGGCGATCTGCTCCGCCTCCGTGCTGTACGAGGGCTGCCCCGGCGTCAGGATGATGTGCGCCACGATCTTCCCGCCCAGGTGCTTGAAGCCGGAGATGGCGGCTGTCGGTGCCTTCTCTCCGAGCGTTGTGTTGGAGAAGACCGTCGCCGCCTTGGTGAAGTGCTTCTCCCGGGCGTAGGCCGCCTTGGCCCAGCTCGTCGAGGCGTCGGGCGGCGTGAAACGCCACATGTAGGGGCTGGTTGTGTGGTCGTACTGGGCGTCGCCGGTCATGAGGAACGACGGCAGCTTTGCCTGGAACAGGGTCTTGGTCGTGGAGAGAGCCGTTGTCGAGCTGGGCCCGAAGACGGCGACCACATTGCCGTCATGAGCGACGAGCGCGTCGGCGGCCGGCACCGCGTCCTCCGGGTCGCCCCGGTTGTCGACGCTGGTGCACGCCAACTGGTGGCCGAGAACCCCACCGGCCTGGTTGATCCCGTAGACCGCCGGGTAGCAGCCCGAGAGGCCCAGCGGGCCGTACGAAGCGTTTGTCCCGCTGAACGGCAAGAAGGCGGCGATGTCCAACGTTCCCGACCCGCTCGAACTTGTCGCCGCACCGGCCGCCGTGCTGCTCACGATCCCGACCGTGGCCACGGCGGTCGCCGCGCTGGCCACCACGCTGGCCACCCGGCGGGCCCGACCTGCGCGCCGGGACCGGCTCCCGCCCTGGTCCCGGCCCTCACTCGGGTCGCGCTTTCTACTAGAGGCGCTCTGCATCGATCTTTCTCCCTCCCCTTCCGTCTGTCCGCCGACGGTGCCGCGCAGCGGCTCGGCGGTGTCCCAAGTGTGTGCCCGCCACCGGACACGGTCCATGTACACATCGCACAGAGGTTCGGCCGGGCGATGGGCGAGGTGCACACGGTGTCGTCGGGCGGCGTCGTGCGGCAGGCGTCGGTGAAGATCACCGTTCCCGCTGGTCGATGTCGGACGTCGCCGGGCGGGTTGCGGCCAGGTCGGCGGGAGGGTGTGCCGGCGCCGCGCCGGGCGCGACCAGCGGTGCGGAGACGACCGGCGCCCCGCTCGCCGCCCCCTCCTCGAGCTCCATGACGCGCCCGACCTCCACCGCAGCAGCCCTTCCTCTGGTCCCCGTGGTGACGAGGGCGGTGACGACCACGATCACGCCGCACACCACCGCCAGCTCCCAGCCAGCGTGGGCAGAGACGGCGAAGGTAGCACGGACGACCGCTGCCGCCCGGTCGGTCAGGCCGCGGCCCGGTACCGGCCGGGCCGCCACCGCCGGCCCGGCCGCCACCAGCACCCGTCGCAAGCCCGGCGGCACGCCGGCCCGCACGAGGTGGTCCTGGATCGATGCCAGGTACCGGCTCGTCGTGAGGGCCCCCATGAGCGCCACCCCGAGGACGCTCCCGACCTGGCGGGCCGCCGATGCCATGCCAGCAGCCGTCCCGGCCTGGGCGCGCGGCATCCCCGACACCGCGGTGTTGGTGATCGGCGGGTTGGCCAGCCCGAACCCGGCGCCGAGCACCAGGTACGCCACCGCCAGCTCCCAGAAGGGGGTGGTCACGTTGGTCTGGAGCAGGATCACGGCGGCGGCCGTGATGAGCGTCCCGGCGGCGACCAGGGGCGGGCGGCTGCCCCACCGGGCGACCAGGCGCCCGGAGAGGGGCGCGACGGCGGCGATGACCGCGGTCGCCGGCAGCATCGCCACACCGGCCATGAGGGCCGAGAGGCGGCGCGAATCCTGCAGGTAGAGGGTGCTCAGGAAGAGGAACCCGGCGAACATGCAGGAGCAGGCGACGGCGATGCCGACGGCGCCCGAGAACGGCGGGCTCCGGAAGAAACGCAGGTTGAGCATCGGCGCCGCGGCGCGGCGCTCGACGGCGACGAACGAGGCGAGCAGGACGGCGCTCGCCCCGAAGAGGGCCAGGGTGCGCGGCGACGACCAGCCGGTGGTAGGCCCTTCGATGATGGCGTAGGTCACCAGGGCCAGGCAGGCGGCCATCAGCAGCTGGCCCGGCACGTCGATCGGGCGGGGGTGCGGCGCCCGCGACTCGGGGAGGTAGCGGCGAGACAGGAACAGCGCCAGCGCGCCGACCGGCGCCGTCACCCAGAAGACGGCACGCCAGCCGACGCCCACCACCAGCAGGCCGCCAATCACCGGCCCGGAGGCGGCGCTCACGCCGAAGACGCCGGCCCAGACCCCGATGGCCATCGCCCGGCGGCGGGCGTCGGTGAAGGTGTTGGTGATGATGGAGAGCGAGTTCGGCACCAGCATCGACCCTCCGACCGCCTGGACCATGCGGAAGGCGATCAGCAGCTCGATGCTCGGCGCCAGGCTGCACAGCAGCGAGCCGGCGATGAAGATCATCAGCCCCGTCCCGAACATCCGGCGCCGGCCGATCCGGTCGCCGGTCGCCCCGGAGACGAGCAGCAGGGTGGCGAGGACCAGGAGGTACGAGTCCACGACCCACTCCAACCCGGCGATCTGCGTGTGCAGCCCGCGCTGGATGGCCGGCAGGGCCACGTTGACGATGGTCCCGTCGAGGCTGGTGAGGAAGAGGCTGAGGCTGCACGTCGCCAGGATGAGCGCGTGCCGGCGACGTTCCTCCACTGACTGCCCCTTCGTCGGCCGGTCCTGCGTCCGCGCCCGTCCTGCGGGCGGCGCCGGGCTGTCGGCACCAGCGCAGGCTCTCAGGCCGCCCCGCCTGTCGGCTGGTACCGACATGGCAGCGTTCCACGCCCACGGCGACACGTCCATGGGCGCAGTGCACATTATTCTTCCCGGGTCGTCGGGCACCTACGCGACGAACACCGAGGGCCTACGGTGGCGACGTGGGGATCCCCGCCGGCCCCTGCCGGTGTCCGACGCACCGGGGGCCGGCATCCGACCCGGCCATCGGGCACGCCCCCATTCCGGCCATCGGGCACGCCCCCATTCCGGCCATCGACCGGGTGGCGGAGCGCCTGTCCAGGGCCGGCTGCGTCGCCCCCCGGGAGGAGGCAGACGAGCTGGTGGCGGCGGCCGCCGGTGACGCCGGCATCCTCGCCCGCCTGGTTGAGCGCCGCACCGGCGGGGAGCCCCTGGCCTGGATCACCGGCACCGTCCGCTTCGCCGGCCACGACGTCGTGGTGCACCCCGGCGTCTACGTTCCCCGCTGGCAGAGCGAGCCACTGGCGGTACGGGGCGCCGAGCTCCTGCCGGCCGACGGCCTGGCCGCCGACCTGTGCACCGGTTCCGGCGCCGTGGCCGTCGTCATGGCCCGCGCCCGTCCCGGGGCCCGGGTGCTGGGCACCGACCTGGACCCCGCCGCCTGCCGGTGCGCCGCCGCCAACGGGGTCGAGATCCTCGCCGGCCACCTGGCCGACCCGATCCCGGCAGCCCTGGTCGGGAGGTTCGACGTGGTCACCGCCGTCCCCCCCTACGTGCCCACGGGAGAGCTCGCCCACCTGCCCCGCGACGTGCTGGCCTACGAGCCCGTCCTGGCCCTCGACGGCGGCCCGGACGGGACCGACGTCCTCGGACCGGTCCTCCGGGCGGCAGCCGAGCTGCTCCGACCGGGCGGCACCTGCCTGGTCGAGGTCGGTGGCCGCCAGGACGTGGCTCTCGGGGCGGAGCTGGACGGCGCCGGGCTCGAGCTGCGCCACCGGCTGGTGGACGGCGACGGCGACCTGCGCGGGATCGAGGCTGCGCGCCACCCGCTGGCATAGCGTGGCCACCGTGGACCCCGACCCCCGTGACGCCGCCCCCGACCCCGCCGACCCCGCACCCCGTGACGCCGCCCCTGCACCCGCAACCCTTGACGCCGCCCCTGCACCCGTGCCCCCGGCCCCGGCCTGGGTCGACTTCCACTTCGACGTCATGTGCCCGTTCGCCTACCAGGCGTCGCGGTGGATCCGCCAGGTGCGCGACCGGACGGGGATCGAGGTGCGCTGGCGGTTCTTCAGCCTGGAGGAGGTGAACCGCCGACGAGGAAAGAAACACCCCTGGGAGCGGCCGTGGTCCTACGGGTGGTCGATGCTGCGAATCGGCGCCCTGCTCCGCCGCCGGGAGATGGGCCAGCTCGACGCCTGGTACGCCCGGGCCGGGGCGGCGCTCCACGTCGAGGGACGCAAGGCGCACGACCCCGAGGTGGCCAGGACGCTCCTCGGTGAGATCGGGCTCGACCCTGGTGTGGTGGACGAGGCGATGGCCGACCCCACCACCGGCGACGAGGTGCTGGCCGACCACCGCCGGGTGACCGGCGCCGGTGGCTTCGGGGTGCCGACGCTCTTCTTCCCCGACGGGCAGTGCCTGTTCGGGCCCGTGCTGGTGGACCCGCCGCTGGGCGACGACGCGGTGCGACTGTGGCAAGCGGTGACGGCGTGGACGAGCTTCCCCCACGTCTACGAGCTCCAGCGGCCCAAGGGAAAGAAGGACGAGCAGCTCATCGCCGACACGTTCCGCCCCTACCTGGAAGCCCGGGACTGGGTGAGCATCGACCGGGGCCGGGTGGTCGACTTCGCAAGGCCGGCCGCCGATGCCTGATCCCACCGAGCCCACCGCACCCACCGAGCCCACCGCACCAAACAGGCGACCCGCCCCTGCCCCCTACCCCCCCGGCCAGCGGGAGCGCATCGTCGACCTCTTGCGCGGCGAGTGGGTCGTGGTCGCCGACCTCCTGGCCGGGCTGCCGGAGGGCGCCTGGTCGGCCCCGGCCCTGCCCGGCTGGGACGTGCACGACGTGGTGGCCCACCTGGTCGGGACCGAGCGGATGCTGTCGGGCGACTCCGCGCCCGAGGTGGCGCCGGCCGTCGTCGACGCCGCCCACGTGCACAACCCGATCGCCCGGCTCAACGAAGCGTGGGTCGTCGACCTGCGGGGGCGGTCCCACGCCGAGCTTCTCGACGACTTCCGGGCCGTCACCTCCACCCGGCTGGCCGCCCTCTGCGCCATGACCGACGCCGACTTCGCCGCTCCCTCGTGGACGCCGGTGGGCAACGACACCTACGGGCGGTTCATGCAGGTGCGCGTGTTCGACACCTGGATGCACGAGCAGGACGTCCGGTCCGCCACCGGCATGCCCGGCCACGAGGACGGCCCGGTGGCCGAGGAGGCCCTGGACGAGGTGGTCCGGGCCCTGGGCTACCTCGTCGGCAAACGGGCCGGCGCCCCCGACGGGACCTCGGTGACGGTCGAGCTCACCGGGCCCCTCCACCGGCGGCTCCACGTGGTGGTGGCCGGCCGGGCCCGGGTGGTGGACTCCCTGGACGGACCGCCGACGGCCTGCCTGTCGCTCGGGTCCTCGCTCTTCCTCCGGCTCGCCGGCGGCCGGACCGAACCTTCCGCCGCGCACCCGGCCGTCGAGCTGTCCGGCGACCTGGAGCTGGCCAGGCGGGTGGCGGACACCCTCCCCTTCACCATCTGAGCTCCTCCCCTCGCCACCCAGCCGGGCGGCCGCGCCCCCCCTGCCCACCTCGGCGCGGCGGCACCGGCCGGCTCCGGCAACCGGTCCCGCCGTACCGCCACCCCCCGACCGGCGGCCGGCCAGCCCCTATCCTGTCCCCGATGGTCCAGCCCGACCGCCTCCCCCAGAGCCTGTGGGTCCCCGAGCCGGCCACGACCGAGCCGGCCACGACCGAGCCGGCAGCGCCCGAGCCGGCCACGACCGGCGGTGCGCCGGGCCTCTCCGGCGGGGACGCCACGTGGGTCCCGACCGAGCTGGCCCGCGGGCCGTGGTCGCGCGACGCCCTCCACGGCGGGCCGGTGGCCGCCATCCTGGCCCGGGCGGTGGAGCGCTGCGACCCCGATGCGGCCCGGGACATGCACGTCGCCCGCTTCACCCTGGAGCTCCTGCGCCCGGTGCCGGTGGCGCCGCTCGGGGTGCGGGCGTACGTCTCCCGGCCGGGCTACAAGGTCCAGGTCGTCGACGCCCACCTGACGTTGGACGGCACCGAGGTGGCCCGGGCCCGGGCCGTTCGCCTCCGGACCGCCACCGGATCCGGCCCGGGGGAAGCGGCGCCGTCCGTCGCCCCGCGCCGGGCGCCGTTCGCCGGGCCCGACGAGGCCGTGGCCCAGCCGTCGCCGCGCTGGGACTACCCGGGCTTCCACAACGCCGGGGCCGACCTCCGCTTCGCCAGCGGCGGGATGGACGAACCGGGACCGGCCGCCGTCTGGATCCGCCTGGCCGTCCCGGTCGTGCCCGGCGAGGCGCCGTCGCCCCTCCAACGGGTGGTGGCGGCGGCCGACTTCGGCAACGGGGTGAGCGCCGTGCTCCCCTTCGAGCAGTACCGCTTCATCAACCCGGACCTCACCGTCTCCTGCGCTCACCCGGCATCCGGCGAGTGGGTCGGGCTCGAGGCCGAGACGTCGTTGGGCACGCCCGGCATCGGCGTGGCCCAGTCGGTCCTGTGGGACACCGGGGGGGCGGGTCCCGTCGGCCGGGCTGTGCAGTCGCTCCTGGTGGAGGCGCGCTGAGCGTGCTCGAATCCCTCCAGGCCCGAGCCGACGCCCGGACGGCGGGGCGCCTCCACAGCGTCGCCGACGCCCGGAGGGCGGCACGTCGCCGCCTGCCGCCGGTGGTCTTCGACTACGTCGAGGGTGGCGCCGACGACGAGGTCACCATGCGGGCCAACGAGTCGGCCTTCGCCGGCCGCACCTTCCGGCCCCGTATGGCCGCCGGGCGCCTGGAGCCGGACCTGTCGGTGGAGGTGCTGGGGAGGCGCGTCGACCTGCCGGTCGTCCTGGCGCCGTGCGGCCTGGTGCGCCTGCTCCACCCCGACGGGGCGGTGGGCACGGCCCGGGCCGCCGCCGGCCGGGGCACCGTCTCGGTGTTGAGCACGGTCGCCGGGAGCCCGCTCCCCGAGGTGGCAGCGGGCGCCGGCGTGCCCCTGTGGTTCCAGCTGTACGCCGCCGGCGGGCGCTCCCAGGCCGAGCGGTTGTGCACCATGGCATCGGGGGCCGGCGTCGAGGTGCTGATGGTCACGGTCGACACCCCGGCCCTCGGCAACCGGGAGCGCGACGTCCGGCACGGGGTGGCCCCGCCGCTGCGGGTCGACGCCCACAACGCCGTCCAGCTCGGGACCGACGTCCTCCGGCGACCGCTGTGGGCAGCCCGGGTGGCCGCCACCGGGATCCGGCTCAGCCGCCGGGGGGCGGGGGAGGAGGAGGACGAGCCCGAGATGCTCTCCAGGGCGGGCTCGCCCTTCTCGTGGGAGGACGTGGCCCACCTGCGGACCGTGTGGGCCGGGTCGCTGGTCGTGAAGGGCATCCTGACCGCCGGCGACGCCCGCCGGGCGGCCGATGCCGGGGCCGACGCCGTGGTGGTGTCCAACCACGGTGGCCGCCAGCTGGACGGGGCCCCGCCGACCCTGGCCGTCCTGCCCGAGGTGGTGGCCGCCGTCGGTGGCCAGGTCGAGGTGCTCATGGACGGGGGTGTCCGGCGCGGCGCCCACGTGGTGACGGCGCTGGCCCTCGGCGCCCGGGCCGTCCTGGTCGGGCGGCCGTACCTCTACGGGCTGGCCGCCGCCGGCCAGCGCGGCGTCGAGCGGGTGCTCGACATCCTGGCCGAGGAGATGACCCGCACCATGCTCCTGCTCGGATGCCCGTCGGTCGCCGACCTCGACCCGTCGTGGCTGGACGGGGGCGGCATCGTCGGGTGACGCCGGATCATCGGATGACGGGCCGCCGGCGGTGGGCTGCCCCCCACCGTCTCAGGCGTCGCGCCGCACCGTCTCAGGCGTCGCGCCGCACCAGGAGGATCCCGCCGATCCCCAGCGCCGCCGCCGCGTAGGCACACATCAAGCCGAACCCGGTCCACGGGGCGAAGCTGTGGATGCCGGGATGGAGCGAGATCATCGCCGCCACGATTTGGGTCGGCATGTACGGGCGCACGGCGTCGCTGATGGACGACGGCAGCGCCTGGATGATGACCGGCAGCACCAGGAGGACGCCGACGAAGGCGCCGATGGCGCCTGCGGTGTGCCGGATGATCGCCGCCAGGCCGAGGGCGAAGAGGCCGACCACGCACAGGTAGAGCCCGGCCCCCACCACCGCCCGCACCGCGCCGGGGCTGGACAGCGTGGTGTGGGTGGCCGGTGCCGTGAGGAGGGCCTGGCCCACGAAGTACGACACGAACGTGACGAGCTCGGAGACGACCAGCGCCACGGCGCCGAACACCGCCGCCTTGGTCGCCAGCACCAGCGGGCGGCGCGGCGCCGCCGAGAAGGTGGCCCGGATGGTCCCGGACCCGTACTCCCCGCTCATGGCCAGCACCCCGAGGATGCCGATGGTGAGCTGGCCGAAGAACACCCCGACCAGGGCCGTCTGGGTCGGGTCGAACGTCAGCCGTGTGACCGGGGCGACGGAGCTCCAGTGGGCCCGGGTCTCGGCGGTGGCCAGCACCCCGATGCCGATGGCGATCACGACGGTGACGGCAAGGGTCCACGTCGTCGACCGGACGGTCCGCAGCTTCACCCACTCGCTCCGCAGGAGGTCGGAGACGCCGTAGCGACCCGCCGGCAGGGTCCTGGCGGCGGCGGTCGGGGAGAGCGTCGAGCTGGTCATGGTTGTCCTCCTCCGGACGCCGACGGCGCCGGCTCCGGCGAGCCGCCGGCCGGCGAGGTGGCTGCCGGCGAGGTGGCTGCCGGCGCTCCGTGGTACTCGATGCTGTCCTCGGTCAGCTCCATGAAGGCCTCCTCGAGCGACGCCGACTGGGGCGACAGCTCGTGGAGGACCACCGAAAGGCTTCCGGCCAGCTCGCCGATGGCCGTCTCGTCCATCCCCCGCACCGAGAGGGAGCCGTCGGCTTCGACGGTCACCGCCGCCCCGCGGCCCTCGATCACCGTCTTCAGCTCCCCGGCCCGGGGCGAGCGGACCCTGACGAAGCGCTGCGAGCTCTGCGCCAGCAGTTCGTCGATGGGGATCTGGGCGATCAACCGGCCGCGGCCGATGATGACCACCTCGTCGGCGGTGAGCGCCATCTCGCTCATGAGATGGCTGGAGACGAAGACCGTACGGCCTTCGCCGGCCAGCCCCTTCAAGAGGTTGCGCACCCAGCGGATGCCGTCGGGGTCGAGCCCGTTCACCGGCTCGTCGAACAGCAGGACCTCGGGGTCGCCCAGCAGGGCGGCGGCGATCCCCAGCCGCTGGCCCATGCCCAGCGAGAACTTCCCGGCCCGCTGCCCGGCCACCGACCCCAGGCCCACCAGGTCCAGGACCTCTGTGGTCCGCCGCCGGGGGATGCGGTTCGCCGCCGCCAGCATGAGGAGGTGGGACCGGGCGCTGCGTCCGGGGTGGATGGCCCGCGCCTCGAGCAGGGCGCCCACCTCGTGGAGCGGCCACGGCAGGTCGTGGTACTTGCGGCCGTTCACGGTGACGTCCCCGGCATTCGGTGCGTCCAGGCCCATGATCATCCGCATGGTCGTCGACTTGCCCGACCCGTTCGGCCCGAGGAACCCGGTGACGACCCCGGGGCGGATCTCGAAGCTGAGGTCGTCGACGGCCAGCTTGGGCCCGTAGTGCTTGGTCAGGCCGCGGGCTCTGATCATCGGTGGGCTCCGATCGTCATCGTTCCCGTCGGGCAGGGCGCAGCGGGGGACCCGTGCCGGCGGCCGAAGCGGCCGATCATAGAGGTCCCGGGCGACGGTGGGATGTCGGGACGGTTGCCGCCAGGTCGGGGATCCGGCGAAGCCGCCGCCCCGTGCCGGCGCCGGGCCACCACTGCCATGGTCATCACCTCCCCTGCACCGCAGAGCTTCCGGATGTGACGGGCCCAGGAAGAAATCCCGCCTCCGGTCGGGTGGCGAAGTGGTTGCCGTACGGCTGGCACCATGGTGCCCACCGGCCGCCTGCTGCTCGTGTCCTGGTGCCGGCGCCCTGCCCGGGTCGCTCGAGGACCTGCTCGACCGGACGATCGGCGACGCCGAGCCGGGCTCGACCGACGAGAGGTCGGTGGCCGGCGTCCGGGGCGCTCCCGGCGCTGTGCCAAACTGGACGGGCCCGATCCCCGGCCGGCGTGACCATCCGGCGACCGGAGCGCCACGTTCTCC
>JBOGGE010000225.1:0-8093 GCA_050743865.1 Acidimicrobiales bacterium | reverse complement strand
GTCCCTACCCGAGTAGTAACCGTACGGTCCAGGCTGCAACGCAGCGAGGAAGGACATCGCGACGTGCTCATCGCGACGGACATCGGCGGCACCTTCACCGATCTCGTCGGCTTCGACCCGGCGACGGGGCGGGTGGTCCACGCCAAGTCGCACACTGACCCCGCCGACTTTACCGCCGGCGTCGCTCGGTGCCTCGACAAGGCGGACCTGGACGTCGCTGCCGCCCGTGAATTCCTGCATGGCTCGACCATCGCCATCAACACGGCGATCGAGCGGAAGGGGGCGCGCACGGCGCTCCTGGTCACCCGGGGAACCCGCGACGTGTACCGGATCGGTCGGAGCAACCGCCCCGAGTCCTACAACCTCTTCTTCGAGCGCCCGGTGCCGTACGTGCCCCGCCGCCTCATCTTCGAGATCGACGAGCGCATCAGCTCCCGCGGCGCGGTGCTCCGGCCTCTGGACGAGGGGAGCGTGTCCCGGGCGCTCGACGCTGCCCGAGCGGCGGGTGTCGAGTCGGTGGCCGTCTGTTTCCTGCACTCGTACGTCGACCCGAGCCACGAGCAGGCGGCGGCGGCGATCATCCGGGCGGCGGCGCCCGATCTCTTCGTGTCGCTGTCGCACGAGATCCTTCGTGAGTACCGGGAGTACGAGCGGACGTCGACGACCGTCGTCAATGCCTACGTGGGCCCCCGGGTCAGCGAGTACCTCGGTCGCCTGGCCGGCGTTCTGGAGGAACGCTCCTACCGGGGCCACATCTACATCATGCAGTCCAATGGCGGCGTCATGGCCCCCGAGACGGCGCGGCTGCAGCCGGCCCGGACGATGGAATCGGGCCCAGTCGGCGGCGCGATCGCCGCCGCACGGCTTGCCGAGCGCCTCGGCATGGGACACGCCGTCGTGTTCGACATGGGCGGCACGACGGCCAAAGCGGCACTTATCCGCGACGGCCAACCGGACATGTCCGACGGCTACTTCGTCGGCGGTGCGGTGAGCGGGCACCCGGTCCAGCTGCCGGTGGTGGACGTCATCGAGGTTGGTGCCGGGGGTGGGAGTATTGCCGCCGTCGACGAGGTCGGCGCCCTCAGAGTCGGGCCGGAGAGCGCCGGCGGCCATCCCGGGCCGATCTGCTACGGCTGGGGCGGCACCCGGCCGACGGTCACCGACGCCAACGCCGTGCTCGGGCGGCTCTCCCCGTCCAACTTCCTCGGTGGGGAGATGCCACTCGACGTCGAGCGGGCGGGCGAGGCACTCGAAGCCGATATCGGCCGCCCGCTGGACCTCGACCGGCAGGGCGCGGCGCTGGCGGTGCTGGACGTGGCAGTGGCGAAGATGGCGCTGGCGGTCCGGGCGGTGTCGGTCGAACGGGGACTCGACCCCAGGGATTGCGCGCTGGTCGCCTTCGGTGGCGCCGGGCCGCTGCACGCGTGCGCCATCGCCCGGACACTCCACATCCCGACGGTCGTGGTGCCGACGTTCCCCGGTCATTTCTCCGCACTGGGTATGCTCCTGGCGGACCTCCGCCACGATTTCGTGCGAACCCTCTATCGACGGCTCGACGACGCCGACCCGGCTGAGATCCGAGCCGCCGTGGAGGAGATGCGTGCCGATGCCACCGCCCGGCTCGAGGCCGAGGGAGTGGACGCTGGCGCCGTCGAGCACGAGATGTACCTCGACCTCCGCTACGTCGGCCAGGAGTTCACTCTTCGCACGCCGGTGGCCGACCGCGAGCTCCGAAGTGGGGAGGGTCTGGCCGACCTGCGGGCGCGCTTCGACGACCTCCACCTGGCCCGCTTCGGCCACCAGGCCCTCCACGAGCCGGTTGAGGTCATCAACGCCCGGGTCATCGGGGTCTCCCGGCGCCATCAGCCCTCCGTCGGCAACGCCGAGAACCCAGCGGGGGACCGGTCCGCCGGGGGGCACCGGGACGTCGCCTACTCCGAAGGCGATCGGACCGTCGTGCGCCGGTGCGAGGTCGTCTCGCGCGAGACCCTTCGGGACGGTGACGAGGTCGTCGGTCCGTCGATTATCGAGGAGTACGCCAGCACCCTCGTCCTCGACGAGGGCGACAAGGCGCGGGTCGGGATCGGCGGCGAGATCGTCGTCACGATCGGGGGTTGAGTCCAATGACGACCACGGAAGCGAACACCGACGGGCGGGTGCCGAGCGGCGGTAAGCCGTCCGGACGGGTCCACCCGGTCACCGTCGAGGTCATCCGCAACTCCCTGCCAGCTGCAGCCGACGAGATGGCGGACAGCCTTGCCCGCAGCTCCTACAACATGATGATCTACGAAGTGCGCGACTTCTCGTGCGCCATCCTCGACTGTGAAGGCCGGCTGCTCTGCCAGAACGTGGGCGGGGTCTCGCACTTCGTCGCCGATCTCGGCGTCGTGGTCCGCGACGCCGTGGAGCGAATCGGGCTGGGCGGCTTCCGGCCCGGCGACGGCTACATCATGAATCACCAGCGAGTCTGCGGGCAGCACCTCAACAATATCGTTGCGTACTCACCGATCTTCACCGCCGGTCGGCTGTTCGGCTTCGCCGTCGTCCGAGCGCACTGGGTGGACGTGGGCGGCATGAGCACCGGCTTCGGCGCTGCGGGGGCCATGGTGACCGACCCATGGATCGAGGGGCTGCAGATCGACCAGTTGCGCATCCAGCGCGACGGCGAATTCGACGCACCGGTCCTCAAGCTCATCCTGGACAATGTCCGGTACCCGGAGTCGGCGTTGGGCGACCTGCGAGCGCAGCTGGCTGCATGCCGGGCGGGAGCCCAGCGCATCGAGGCGCTGGTGGAGCGGTACGGCAACGAGGCGGTGGACCAGTCGATCGCCCGGCTGTTCGCCGATTCGGAGCAGCGGTGCCGGCGCATCGTCGCCGCCATCCCCGACGGTGAGTACTCCGCAGAGTCGTTCCTCGACCACGACCTGGTCGATCTGGACGCACCTCTGGAGATCAAGGTCCGGGTCGTCGTCCACGGCAGTGATATGACGATCGACCTCACCGGGTGCGCCCGGCAGCGCCGGTCGTCCATCAACTCGCGGACCCGCGCCGCCGCCTACGTGGCCTACAAGGCCATCACCACGCCGCTCGAACCGGTCAACGAAGGGTCGTTCGCCGCGCTCAACGTCGTGATCGACGAGGGCAACTTCATGATGGCCCATTTCCCGGCGCCGATGGCGAAATGGAGCATCGCCATCCCGACCGTCGTCGACACCATCCTGGCCGCCGTCGCCCCCGCCTTGCCCGACCGCGTGCCGGCGGCGCACCACTCGTCGCTGGGTGGCGGCATCGCCTTCTTCGGGGTGGATCCGGGGTCGGGCCGGCGCTTCGTCACCCAGACGGTCGAAGGAGGCGGGTGGGGCGGGCGACCCCACGGCGACGGCGAGTCGGCCGCGGTGTCCGTCTGCCAGGGTGACGTCCGGAACGCCCCCATGGAGAGCCTCGAGCTGAAGTTCCCGTTGCTCGTCGAGCGCCGGGAGCTGCGGGCGGACTCGGGCGGCGCCGGGAGGTACCGGGGTGGGCTCGGGGTCACCACGGAGATCCGGAACCTGGTGGCCGGCACGTGGTCCTTCACCCTGCCGCCGCGTGAGCAGTGCCCGCCATGGGGGCTCTTCGGGGGGCTCCCGGCCGTCACCGGCAGCATCGGCCTGCGGGACGGGCCCGACGGCGAGTACCAACCGATCGGGAGTGGCCGGTGGAACGTGGACGCCACAGCGAGCGCCCGGATCATGAGTGGAGGCGGTGGGGGGTACGGCGATCCCCTCGACCGGCCGCTGGACGACGTGGACGCCGACCTCCTCGACGGGCTCGTGACCGCCGGGGCGGCCGAGGACGCCTATGGCGCCGTCGTCGACCGTTCCACCGGGCTCGTCGACCGGGAGCGCACCAGAGATGCTCGCACCCGTCGCCGCCAATGAGGTCGGTCCCGGCGGGCCGTGAGCGCCGCTGACCCTTCCATGGCGGCGCGAGCTGAGGCCCTCCTCGGAGCGGTGGAGCCGTCCGGGGCCCGTTCGGTGATCTGCTACTCGAGCGGCCGGCACTTCCTCACCGAGGCGGACCCGGTGTGGTGGCTGACGCGCCTCCGCCCTCTGGGGCCGGCGGCGGCGGCCATCGATCCCGATGGCACGGTCACGCTGTTCGTCAGCCCCGAGTTCGACGTGCTCCGGGCCTCCGGGCGGGTGCCAGGTGCCCAGGTGCGCCACGGCGGTATAGAAGCGCTGGGCAAATGGTCTCGTGCCCGGTCCCTCGAGGGCGGAGCAGTCGGGTTCTGGGGACATCACAAGCTCGTCGGGCGATCGTCGGACGCGCTCCGCTCCGAGCTCGGCGAGGTGGTGGCGGCCGACGCTTGCTGCGAGGAGGTGAGCCGGCGGCGGGACGACGGCGACCTCGCCGTTTTGGAGAATGCCAGCCGGCTCGCTGCCGCCGGTGAACAGGCCCTGCGCGCCGCCGCCCGGCCCGGTGCCGCCGAGTTCGAGGTGGCCGCCGCCGTCCGGTGCCGGCTGCGCCAGCAGGGCGCGGGAGACATCTTCCTGCTGCTGTCGTCGTCGCAGCACAACCTGGCGCTGCACCCACCGACCGACCGTGTGCTCGCTCCCGGGGACGTGCTCTTGGCGGAGATGTCGCCGTCGTTCGAGGGGATGTACACCCAGGTGTGCCGCACGGCCGTGGTCGGCGAGCCGCCAGCGCAGCTCCGGGAGGACTACTCGGTCCTGACCGAGTCCCTGATCGCCGGAGCAGCGGCCTGCCGCCCGGACGCAGTCGTCGGCGACGTTGTGGCGGCGATGGACCGAGTCATCGCCGGTGCCGGGTACGGCGAGTACTGCCGGCCGCCGCACATGCGCGCCCGCGGGCACGGTCTCGGCCTGGCGTCGTCGATGCCGGGCGACCTCACCGGCGACAGCCGGCGTCGCCTCGTCGAGAGGGACGTCTTCGTGCTGCACCCCAATCAGTACCTGCCGGTGTCGGGGTACCTGCTGTGCGGCGAGCCGCTGGTGGTCACCGCCGAGGGCGGCCGGCCGCTCACCGGGTCGTTCGCCCCGCTTCTCGAGGCGGCCACGTGATCGGGTCCCTGGTGACGATGACCCCTGCCATCAGGACCGGCCGGGCGTGCTTCGACAACCGGCGCTTGCCGAGAGACGAGTTCGTCCGCCGGGTCCGCGCCGTCGAAGCGCTCGCCGAGGACGAGGCGCTGGCGGCAGTCGTCGTGGTCGCCAGCGCCGCCAGCCCGGGCCCCGTGGTGCACCTCACCAACCTCGAGCCCACCGCTGGCGCAGCGACCGTGGTCGTCGTCCCCGGGCGCGACCCGGTGCTCATGGCCGGCCGCGGCGGCCGGCGCGAGGAGCCCTACCAGCGGGACGTGTCATGGGTCCCGGCACTCGTCCAGCGGCCCTTCGGGGCAGACAGCGTCCGGCCCGTCTTGGCGGACCGGGGTGTCGCTGCCGGCCGGCTCGGCATCGCCGGGCTCGATGACCAGGTCCCGGCGGCGGACCGCGACCGCTTCGTCGCCGCCATGGGCGACTTCGAGATCGTGCCGGTCGATCGCCAGCTCGCCGCCCTGCGCCGGCGCTCGAGCGTGCGCGAGCGGTCCGTGCTCGGCGAGCTCGCCGCTATTCTCGACGCCGCGCTGCAGGTTGGCGTGGAGGCGTACGCCGCACGCGCCGATGCCGGCCGGGCGGCCCTGGCCGTCGAAGAGGCCGCCTACGGGCTGGGCTGCCGGGACGTCCGGCTCCTGCTCGGACACCCGGACGGTTCGCTCCGCCCATTCGAGGGTGCCGGCGAGGGTGCCGGCGGGGGTGCCGGTGGCCCGGTCTTTTCGTGCTACGCGGCGGCGGAGTTCCTCGGTTACTGGGCCGAGCAGGCCGCCACGGCGCCATGGGCATGGCTTCCTCCGGGGAACGATCTGCGGCCGGTCGTCGACGCCGCATGCGCCAGGCTGCGGCCCGGGGTTCGACCCGACGAGCTGTCGAGGGCTGGCGGCGCCGGCGAGCCCGAGGTGATGGTACGCGGGCTCGGGAACGAGATCGTCGACCTTCCTGACGCCTCGAGCGGATGGGACGAGCTCTGTGATGGTGACGCGGTCTCGATCGTGGCGGTCCGGATTGTCGGCGGATGCCCGCTGCTGCACAGCCGGTTCTGCTTCGTGGGGCCCGACGGGCCGATCCCCCCGGCCCACCTGGTGATCGGGCCGGCGAGCAGATGACCGGACCGGCGCCCGGAGCCTGGCTCGAGGAGCTGGTTGCCGGTCTGGCTTCGTGGTCGCCGGGGCCCGACGAACGGGAGGCGGCGCGGCTGCGGGCCGGCGACGCTGCCTGCGCCGTCCACCTCGGCCGCCTGCTGCCGGAGTGGGGGCCGGCATCCCGGGCCTGGGGGAGACTGCTGGGACGAGGTCCCGATGGCTGCGGGCAGGCGGCGATGGCGGCGTCGTGCTGCCGCCTCACCGAGATCGACGACATCGACTTGCGGACGTGCACGACGCCCGGCTCCGTGGTCGTGCCGTCGGCGCTTGCCCTCGTCGGCGAGAGCCCCGACCCGGGGACCATCCTCGCCGCCATCGGCGTCGGCTACGAGGTCGTCACCCAGGCGGCGGCGGCGCTCGGCGGGGCCTTTGCCCCCGCTTCCGGCACCTGGACGACGCGGGCGGCCGCCGCCCTCGGCGCGGCGGCGACTGCGGCCAGGGTCCTCGGCCTGTCGCCGGAAGCGACGGTCGAGGCCTGTGCAATGGCGGCCGGCGGCTCGTCAAGGGGAGTCTTCCCCGAACCGGCCCGCTCCTTCTCGCTGGGGATGGCGGTCGCCCAGGGCGTGGCCGCCGCCGCCGCCGCCGCCGAGGGGCTGCACGGCGACCGCAGGATGCTGGCGCAATGGTCGTCGGCGTACGCACGCCCCTCGCCGGAGCACCTGGCCAAAGTGGTGACGGCGCCGAAGTCAGGGGGCGCTGCCCCACCGGTGACGGCAGCAGTGGGGCGGAGCCGGTTGAAGCCCTACGCCGCAGCCCGCCAGGTGCTCGCCGGGTCGGCGACCCTCCGGGGCCTGGTCGAGACGGGCGAGCTCGATCCGGCCGACGTGGTCGGCATCGTGCTGGCGGTGCCCCCGCTCCACGCGGCGATGGTCGACCGCCCCGACCTCGGTCGGCGGCTCGACACCCTGGCCAGCGCCCAGTACCAGCTGGCGTCGGCGCTCGATGCCCCGGACGGGCTGGACCAGCTCGACCATCCCCTTCCGCCCGGTGACGGGCTGCGCCGGCGCATGACCGCGGTCAGCGTGGTGGCGGACCCGGAGCTCGGCCGCCTGTTCCCCGAGCAGTGGGGGGCGCGCCTCTTGATCGAGCGACGTGGCGGGCGCCAGGAGCACGCTGCCGGGCAGGTGCCGGGAGAAGCGGCGTTCGGCTGGGACGACCTCGAGCGAAAGGCACGCCGGGTTGCCGCCGCCAACCGGGTGGACGGCGACGAGCTCGCCGGGCTCTTGGCCGCCGCCAGGAGGGACGACTGGTGCCTTCTGGCCGGCACCCTGCGGGCGCTGCTCGCCGGGCCGCCGATCGCCGAGCGGTCCACTGCCCGGCCGCCGATGGCCGAGCGGCCTGATGGAGGCAATCGATGAGCAGACGGCTGTCGTTGAGCCTGGCGTGCGGCGACTACGAGATCGTCCGTGCGCTGGCGGACGGATCGGTGCGGCCGGAGGGGATCGACCTCCTGGTGCTGACCGGCGACCGGAGCCGCATCCTGCGGTCGGAGCGCCGGGAGGAGTGCGACCTCACCGAGTTCAACGTCGTCGGCTACCTGATGGACCGGGAGCGTGACGGAGATCTGCTCGCCCTGCCGGTGTACCCGCACCGGCGATTCCGCCACGGGTTCGCCTTCGTCCGCGACGACAGCGGAATCCAGTCGCCGGCAGACCTGCTCGGGCGCCGGGTCGGCATTCGCGGCCGTGTCCCGGCTGCGGTCATCTGGCTGCGGGGCATCCTGGCCGAGTTCTACGGGGTCCCCTACGACGGAGTGGAGTGGGTGGACAACTTCGGCGTCCTGGGCACGTCGTTGCCCGCCCTCCCGGCCGGTGCGCTCACCATCGCCGAGAACAACCGGCTCATGGACGACGCGCTG
>JBOGGE010000224.1:0-27799 GCA_050743865.1 Acidimicrobiales bacterium | reverse complement strand
CCTCAGCACGCGGCTCAGCAGCTCCCGCAGTTCCGCCCGGTTCGAATAGCGACAACGCAACACCACGAACGATTTGTCGCGAAAAGCCAACCGGTGTCCCCCTGAGGGGCGGGCGCCGGTGGCGCGTCCGGGGCCGGTTTGCCGCTCGCTGGGTGGGTCTCACAGCCAATCGGCACCCAGAAATACGGGTAGGCGTGGCGGTCGGGGGTGATCTCGACCCGGTCGATCAGCTCGCGTAGCAGTTGCTTGACGGCGTCCGGCGGACCGTCCTCGACGGCCCGGCGGATCTGGGCGCAGAGGCCCCGGAGCTGCTCTCGGGTCGGGGCCTGCGGGCTGGCTGCCTCGAGCTGGCAGGCCAGCTCGTTGCGATGGGCGACCAGCTCGTCACGGCGCTGGGTGAGTTCGGTCACCCGGGGTGAGCAGATGGCTGCCGGCATCTCACCGGTCTCGAACGCTCGCAGGTAGTGGTTCAGTCCGGTCTCGATGTCTCGGAGCTGGGCGTCGTCAACAGACGATCGCACCGGCTCAGCTAGCTCGGGAGCGCTCCAGGTAGTCGTGCACGGCGCGCCGGATCACCTCGGCCTCGGCAACGTGTTCCGCCTGGGCTCGAACCCGGAGCTGGTCCCGCAGATCGGGCGGGAACCGGACCGAAATGTTCCCAGCCGGCGCCGAACCGATGAGGGGACGGCCACCAGGCCGGCGGACAAGATGTTCGGTGTCCAGGCCGGCCTCCGCCTGCTCCGCTGCCTTCTCGACCAACTCGTCAGTAATCGATCGGCCGCCGATCGTGAGGGGCGGTCGCTTGGTGGTCATGGTCGGGACCTCCGTTCTCCGGGCCAGAGATGTGCGTACTTCGCTCGCATGGACATGGCGTGCACGACGACCACCGTCCCGTCGTCAGCCAACAGGGCCGCCAGCTCCAGTCGATTGCCGGCGCGGTCCGGGCCAAGAATCAAGGTCATGGGAGTGTCTTCGTCCAGTGCATCAGGGTCGTCTCCCACGTAGCCGGGGTGTGCCAGAGCGTGTCGTATGTCGTCATCGCTGATCCCATGACGTCGAGAGGTCGGTTCGATCTACAGGTTGGGTTCCGACACCAGGGTATTGTACCGCGAAACTCTTACGAGCGTCCGAGTCCCTCACGAGGGGGCACGACCCGGTACAAGCCGGGCTCCGCCCGCTCGAGTTGGAGGTAGGGAGGACGGCGGGCAGGGCGGGTCATCCGCAGCATCGTCTTGGCCACCGTCTCGCGGGACCAGTGGGATCCGCACGAGACCATGCCGGCGTGGACCACCTCGACGCTGAAGATCGACTCCTCCCCACGAGCGACCAATGCCTCGACGGCCGCCACCACCTCGTCCCGGCAGACGGGAGCCCCTGGCTTGCGTTCTCCCAGGTAGATGGGCCGACCGGCGATCGTCGGGCGTGGTTGGCTTTTGAAGGCACCACCACCACGAAAATTCGACAAACCAATTTGTGAAGATCGAGCGACGAACCCTTCACGCAACTGATGGGAGTGCTCAGCGCCGCGGCGAGCGGGTGTGGCCTCGTACGGGGGTTCCGTCCTTGCGGGTGTACGGCCGTACGAAGCCAACCTGGCCTCTGCCTGAAACTTGCGGGATCGGTACGAAGGCCTCTTCTGGTGCGCCGAAGATCTCGTTGCTCGGCATCAGAAGCCGCACGCCGCCCTCGGGCAGCTCGAAGGCGTTGGTTGCAGCCATCTGATCCCTCGCTCGGTCGAGGTGGGAGAAGTCGATACGAGCCGTCCAGTCGTTCGCGAACCGGAGCGCTTTGATGAGCACGGAGGGATCCTCCTGCCGGGAGAGTCGTCGCAGCGCCCCGAGGTAGTCGTCGCGAAATACGGTGGGGATGACGGTGCGCATCTGCCTGACTGCCTCGAGCTCGGCGTTCATCACGATTCTGGCGATCCGTCCGTTCCCGTCATCGAATGGATGGACTTCCGACACCAGGAACATGCAAAAGACGGACCGCTCCCAGGCGGTATCGAGGTCAGCAATACGTTGGTATCCCTCGGTGAGCGTCCCCTCCACCAATACCGGGTCGACGAAGAGGGTCCCACCCGCCTGGTTAGCCAGCTCCTTGAACTTACCTGGCCGCTTGTCGGGACGGCCGGCCATCACGGCCGCGTGCCGGGACCGGAGGAGGTCGATGAACTCCTGCGCATCGGCAGGGACCCGGGACATCTCCTCACGATCGCTCACGATCCGAAAGGTTCCAACGATGTCGTGGGCGTCTTCGGATCGTCCGTCGGGGACGCGATCCTCGTAGACGATGCCGACGGCCTCCTCGAGCGTGAACTCGGTTCCCTCTATGTAGTTCGAGAAATAAGCCCCGTAGAACGGCAGGACAACGTTCGAAGCCCGGGCGCTGTGCACCTGGGGCGACGACGAACGGAGCGCTGCCGCCAGTAGGTCGAAGCGTTCGGCCCTTACCGGGTCGTAAGGCTTCCAATACCGTCGGGCGTGCAAGCTGGGAGGGAGGTTTCGCGCATCCCTAGCCCCCAGTGCTGCACCGATCAGGTTGTCTATCGTATTGAAGGTCTCGTCGGTGACGCCGAGGACGGGGGCCAGGGACCGAGCCCGGTCTCTCAGTTGGTTGAGCTTTTCCTCGCCATCCAGTCGGCAGATCTGGTCGATCCACTCGCCGAGCTCGTGAGTCGTGAGACGACGTGGGATCGACCCGCGTCGAGACCTCGAAGGCATGGCGTTCTCCACCAGTCCCCGAGCCTGAGAGGCAAGGTACAGGCCGGAGGGAAGAGCGATGTCGCCCGGCTGAGGTGAGGCACCCCGGCGAGCCGTGATTCGAAGACCGGGGAGGCCGACATCCCTCTCCCGTCGATCATGGGCGAGGTAGAGGACGCTGTCGACGGGACCGGAACGGGGCGCAGAGCGGTCGGTGACGGTGGCGCCGGAGAAGAGGTGCCCTGCAATGTCGAGCCAGCGGCGCCGGACAACTTCCTCGGACGGACGCGCCGTGTCGGTCGTGTAAACGCCCGTGGCAAGCTGTACCAAGTCTCCACGTCGAACCATCCCGGCGATGGTCGAGCGTGGAGTCTCGTCGCTGAAGACCAGATCGTCATTATCCACGGATCCGGACTCCTAGATCGAACATATCCGTGTTTACTATATCAGAGCCCGAACGAAATTGTAGATAGATCGGGATCGCTGGCCTCGGAGTCCCCGAGGCAGGCCTGGTTTCGAGGGGCGCCGTCACGCAGTTCGGAGGTCGACCCCTCCGGTACGAGCATCCAAGTCACACCGGTGTCGTGATTTGACTCATCACACGGCCGACCGAATCCAAGGGCCCCGATGAGATACGACGAGATTGACCAGCTTCGCGACCGCCATCCGGCCTGGGCACTGCTGCGTGCCGACTACGCCCCCTTGGTCCTCGCGTTCTTGGGTCGAGTCTTCGCGGACAGCAATGCCGGGGATCTGCCCGCTTCGGAGGTCGTCGGCGAGTTGGACGACGAGCTGTACGCGCTCCGCGAGCAGCTGGGGGCGGAGCGCTTCCCGCGGCCCACTCAGGCCTACGTCGACGATTGGGCAGCGCCCGAACGAGGCTGGCTCCGGAAATTCTACCAACCTGGCTCGGACGAGCCCGGTACGACATCACCCCGGCTGTGGAGAAGGCGCTTCAGTGGATCGGCTGTGGAGAAGGCGCTTCAGTGGATCGGCGAACTGCCCGGTCGGGACTTCGTGGGGACCGAGTCGAGGCTCAACACCATCTTCGAGCTACTGCGACAGATGGTGTTCGGGGCCGACGAGGATCCCGACCGCCGGATGGCGGACCTGCTGCGACGGCGTGCCGAGATCGACTCCGAGATCACCCGGCTGGAACGAGGGGAGGTGGCGGTGATCGGCTCCGCCGGCCTCAAGGACCGTTACCAACAGTTCTCCCGAACCGCCCGAGAGCTGCTCTCGGACTTCCGCGAGGTGGAAGAGAACTTCCGCCGTCTCGACCGAGACCTGCGTCAACAGATTGCCGGATGGGTCGGCACCAAGGGCGAACTGCTGGATGAGGGGGTCGGGTCCCGTGACAACATCGCGGAGTCGGGCCAAGGCCACAGCTTCCAGGCGTTCTACGACTTCCTTCTCTCCCAGGCGAGGCAGGACGAGCTCACCCACCTCCTCTCGAAGCTGGGTGAGCTCGACATCGCCGGACGCGACGAGTGGCTTGGTCGGATCCACTACGACTGGATCGAGGCGTGCGAACGCACCCAGGCAACCGTCCGCCTCCTTTCGGAGCAACTGCGGCGCTTCCTCGACGACCAGGTCTGGCTGGACAACAGGAGGGTGTTCGATCTGCTGCGCTCCATCGAGAGCAAAGCCATACGGCTGCGAGAAGAAAAGGACCCGCAGATCACGATGGGGATGGAGACCCCCACCGTCGCGGTGAACCTGCCGACCGAGCGGCCCCTGTACCGTCGGCCCGCTTCGACCCCCCTGCAGTGCGCCGAGGCCGCCGCTGGCAGGCTCGTCCACTCGTCGGCGCGACCAGGCCAAGGATCATCCGCAGCGTCGTCGTCTTGCCAGCGCCGTTCGGGCCGAGAAAGCCAGTGATCGTCCCGGCCTCCAACGCAAACGACAGATCCGCGACCGCTCCGACCTCACCGAAGCGTTTGGTCAACGACTCAGGCTCGACGACCGCCGTCACCGGTGTGACCGACCAGTGAACGGGATCGCGAAGTCTTGGTAGGTGTCCTTCCCCACTTCGCTCGGGAGACAGGTGATCCGCAAACCCAGAGCAGCCAAGCGCACGTCGACGTCGTGCTGGTGCTGGTCGGTCCACGCCTCCAGCGATCGTTCGACCACTTGCCAGTCGGCGCCGCCGATCTGCCCATCGCCGATCGTCACGAACGCCTCCCAATGGGCGGGTTCGGAACGCTGGGTCACCTCCGGACAGCGGGCGGCGAGCGCTTCCGCCTCGTCTTTCGGGACGGGACGGCACCACTCGATCGGACCGTCGCTGTCCTCGCTTACCTCGCCCCAGAAGATCTGGAAGAATGCGCCGGCACGCCCCTCGATCGACGGCAGCTGGTAGTGCCGAAGCAGGGCAATGAACTCCTTGCCGAACGCCCACGCCGCCTTCTCGCCGGTGACATTTCGCTTCACGCACAGCAGGCTGCGCTCGGGCATCTCTCTCGTGGCGACTTCGTACATGACGGGCCTCTTTCCGCTCAGCTCGTCGATCAGGTAGGTAGCCAGCGCACGGAGGGACGAGTGCTTGCTCTCGGTTGCGGCCCAGAACTGCCGGACACGCTCCGCCGCATCGACCGCCTCGAGCGGCAGGATCGCCTTGATCTCCGCCAGCGGGAAATGCAGCTGGCGCAGCGCCGCGATCAGGCGTGCCTGTTTGAGCTGGCCGGGCTCGTAGAAGCGGTAGCCAGAGTCCTCATCCACTCGGGCCGGCGGCAGGAGACCCGCCTCGTCATAGATCCGCAACGCCCTGGCCGACAGCCGCGAGCGACTGGCGAACTCTCCGATGCCCATCTCATCCACGTGCTCGCTCCTCACCGACACGACACTTGCCGAACACAAGCTTGCGGCTTCACCCAACGTCAAGGTCAAGCCGCCCGACGAGAAAGCGTGGTCGGTACGCCCCGGACTGGCCTCTGGTACCGGCCACCCGCTCCCTGTCAGCCCACAGCGCCTGGGCCGCCGACGCGGAGAGAGCCTCTGGCGTGGCACGAGCTCCATCTGCGCCGTGCTCGGATCGGCTCATCACCCGAGGTCCTCGTTTCGCCCGGCCCCCTTCGCGAGCTCTTGCGCATGATCCCGGGGACGAAGACGACGCCAACTGCTGTGACCTACCGGTCACCCGCACCCCTGCGAACGACGGTGTTCGGCGCGGGAAGCCCGAGGCGCAAGCCTTCTACGTGGGAAAACGGTTTCGCCTTATGCCACCTCAAGACCATCCGAGTTTCGTATTCGAATGGCATGAAGAGGGGCCTCCCCCGGTGACAGCGTGGTTGTCACTGGAAACCCCCGCCACCAAGGAGGCCTACCACCATGTTGCAAGCTGAACTCGATCTATCTCGACACGGCCTGGATGTCCACGTCATGTCCGAGGACGGCTCGGCGCTCGAGGTGACCACCGCACCCCCCGACCGCGACGGACTGCGCTCGCTCGTCCGTCAGGTCGCGAGGGACTCCGGCCGAGAGGAGGTGCTGGCGGTCATCGAGTCGATGAACGGCGCCCGCTTCGTCCACGACACCTTGGAGCTCTGCGGTTGGTCGGTGGAGGTCGCCGATGCGAGGAAGGTGAAGGGGCTGGCGCCACTTGCCTGCAAGACGGACCGCATCGACTCCTGGGTGTTGGCCGAGCTCTCCCGGCGCGACCTCGTGCCCGCCATCTGGCTGCCCGGCCCGATGGTGCGCGCCGATCGTGAGCGGGCTCGCTTCCGCCTCCATCTCGTGAAGCACCGCACGGCGCTCAAGAACCGGATCCACGCCAGCCTCATGACCTTCGGCCACCCCTGCCCGGTCTCGGACCTCTTCGGCGTGGGCGGACGCCAGCTGCTCGATCGCCTCGGGTTCCCAGAGCCCTGGCGGGGCGACATCGAGGCGTCGCTTCGGCTCATCGACGAGCTGAACGTAGAGATCACCGGGATCGAAAAGGCCCTGCGGGCCACCGGTGCCGACCACCCCTACGGGCCACTCCTCATGAGCTTGCCCGGCGCCGGCTGGATCCTGGCCTACACCATCGCGGCCGAGATCGGCGACATCGCCCGTTGGTCGCAGCTGGCCCCGGTTCTCTAGGCGGGCTCAAGGGGTCCGTTGTCAAGGCTCGTGCGGGGGCACCGATGGGGGTTCTGATCCTCTTTGGTCGGTCGTGCGTAGAAATGTTCGACGGCGTGCAGGTTGGCACCCACGACCACCCGGCTCTTGAGGTGGCAGGGACGAATGAGTGCCCTCAGCCCAGTGCTATCCGCCGGTTTGCTCGCGGTGCTTGCAGCCAGGCCAGCAGCAAGGCCGACGCTGGCCTTCCTGAAGCTCCTCCCCGGTCCGGCGTATGCGGCGTTCTCGGGTCATCTCCCGCTTGGCATCTTCGACCCAGCAGATGAACTCGTTGCGGGCCAGCGGCGTGATGTCCTTCCAGGCATCGAACACCGCCGGGTTGGCGAGCAGCGCCTTGCGCAGGTCGCCAGGAAGCTTGTGCACCACCCCACCGGGCACTCGCTGGTCGCTCACGGGGCCACGGTAGCGGTTCGGGCGAGCCCCACCACCAGTGGAGCCTGGGTCTACGTGACCGCCCGGCCCGGCGACCCGGGGCGCGGTGACCGGCAGCGAGGGCCACCACGGCCGGTGAGGGTACCGACGGGCGCCAGGCGGCCTCCCGGAACCGCTCGAGCAGCCATCGCTCCACGATGCCGTCGACGCCCACGCCATAGCCGCCTTCGGCGAACCGAGTGGCGGCCGAGCCGATGACGCCGATGACCGTGGACTTCCCGGCACCCGGCCGGCCGGTGACGACCGTGACCGACCGGCGCCCGCTCATCGGGACCGGCGGGAGGTGCTGGTCGCCCGGGCCACGTACACGTCGGCTTTGGGGTTGCGGCGCGCCCGATGGTGCACAGCCCGCCACCCGGCGCGGGCCAGGGCGGTGGCGAAGTAGCCCGGGTCGAACCCCAGCTCCAACCAGCCGTAGGTGCGCGTCGACCAGAGGGAGAGCCCGTCGAGGCGAGGTCCCCAGGGAAAGGGCATCTTCTGGACCGGCTCCCCGGCGAACACGACGGCTCCGGCGGGCTTCACCACCTGGTGGAGGCGGTCGAGCAGCCGCCGGTGGTCGGCACAGTGGTGGAACGACTCGTAGAACACGGCGGCGTCCATCGGCTGGTCAGGCAGGAACGACAGCATGTCCGCCTGGCACACGGTGAGGCGCCCCCCGTCGGGCACCCTGGTCGAGAGCAGCGAGCAGAAGCGCGGATCGACCTCCACCGCGGTGACCTCGAACCCAGTGGCGACCAGGTCGGCCGTGAGGTTGCCCCACCCGGGACCGAGCTCGACGATCCGAGCCGGCGGCTGCAATCCGATGCCGGCAACCCCGTCCCCGGCCCCCGGCAACGGGCCGGCCCCGAGGGCGCGCAAGACATAGGCGCGCGCCTCAAGGTCCTCGCCCACGACGGCCGCCGACCCGGTACTGCACGGGAACGGGCGCCGGACCGCCGCTTCGAGGTCGAACGGCGAGGCCTCATGGGCGACGGAGTACTCCGTGCGCCCTGATACGGCCCGGTAGAGCTCCCACGTCCACTCCTCGTAGGCGGCCGAGAACGGATCGTCGGGGCGGTTGGCCGGAGGTGCGAGCTCGAAGCCGGCCAGGTGGGCGCGGGCCGCATCCTCCGAGCGGGCGAAGAGGTCGGCCACCCGCTCGAGCTCGTCGTCGAGGGCGCTGAGCGAGATCCGCCGCGCCACCGGTCGTCCGGCCAGCAAGCGGAGCCTGCGCTGGGCGGCCGGGGGCAGGGCGCCGAGCAGCACCCTGCCTCCCCTGCCCAGGTGCTGGAGAACCGGCGCCACCGCGGCGTGACGCTACCAACGTCGGTTGGCAGGCGGTGACCGCCGAGGCGGCGAGGACGACGGTGTGGCTGCCGGGACCCGACGCCGGCCGCCTACTCTCGCACTGTCGGTTCCCGCTGCCCGGTGCCGACTCGAAGGTCGAGACCGAGCATGCACGACACCCCGCCCCACCCGCCGCCGAGCTCGCTGGACCACCCGGTGTGGGTGGCCCTGCACGGGCGCCAGCGCCGGTTCGGGCGTTCCGCCGGCGGAGCCTGTCGCTACGACCCGGAGCTGTCCCCGTTCTGCGCGCTCGACCCGGCGGCGCTGGCAGCCGGCGGACCGGCATTGGCCGCCGCCTGGGGCGACCTGGCACGGCTGGTGGGGCCGGGAGGGCTGGCCGTGCTCGTCGCCGGCGGCGACGCTTCGCCGACCGCTCCGGTGGGCTGGTCGGTGGAGAGGGCGGGGAGGGGCCTCCAGATGGTCGCCGAGACGGTGGCGACCCGGGCGGTCCCCGGCGCCGTCCGTCTCGGGCCGGCCGACTCCGCCGAGATGACGGCACTGGTGGAGCTGGCCCAGCCGGGTCCGTTCCTGGCGCGGACGGTGGAGCTCGGTGGCTATGTGGGCCGCCGGGCGCGGGGCCTGCTGGTGGCGATGGCCGGCGAGCGTATGGGGCCACCAGGATTCACCGAGATCAGCGCCGTGGCCACCCATCCGACGTGGCGTGGACGGGGGCTGGCATCGGACCTGGTTGGTCACGTCGCCCGGACCATCGCCGATCGGGGCGACGTCCCGTTCCTGCACGTCGCCGAGTCCAACGGCGCGGCGATCCGCCTCTACCGGCGGCTCGGGTTCTCGGTCCACCAGGAGGTCACGTTCACGGGACTGCGGGCGCCCGAACGCATCGGCTGACCAGCCTCCCGACGCCGAAGGGGCAGAAGCCCGGGATCGGGCGCAGTTGCGGTCGCCGGCTCGCGACGCCGATCATGGGTCGAACGTCGAAGGAGTCTCGAGTGGTCAATCGCACTGTCGCTGACGGGCTGTCCGGCCGCCCCGCGCCCGGAGCGGAGCCACGATGACGGGGCGCTGCCTCGTCCAGCCCGAGAGCTCCCGGGCCAGCGCGCTCGCCGAACGGGTCCGCCAGGCCGGGCTGGACGTCGTGACGGATTCCCGAAAGGCCGACGCCGTGGTCTGGTGCTCCGCCGAACCCGACCCGCTGGCCGAGATCCTCTCGACCGGCGGCGGTGTGCGGTGGGTGCAGATCGGCCAGGCAGGGATCGAGCGGTTCGTGCCCCTGCTCCGCCAGCAGCCCGAGACGGTGGTGTGGACCTGTGCCAAGGAGATCTTTGGCCCGCCAGTGGCCGAGATGGTCCTCGGTCTCCTCATCACCGGCTTCCGCCGCCTCGACCTCTATGCCGCCGCCCGGCGGTGGGAGCCGCGCCCGGTCCGGGTCCTCGCCGGCTCGACGGTGGTGGTGCTGGGTGCCGGCGGGATCGCCCGCTCGCTGGTGCGGCTGCTGCGCCCGAGCGGCGCCGACGTAGTGGTCGTCTCCCCCTCCGGCACCTCCATCGACGGCGCCCGGCCAGTGCGCTCGGTCGACACCATGGCGGCAGTGGCGGCAGCCGATGCCGTCGTCCTGGCTTTGCCCCTGACCGCCGAGACGTCCGGCATGGTCGACCGACGGTTCCTCGACGCCATGCGGAGCACCGCGTGGCTGGTGAACGTGGCCCGGGGCGGTGTCGTCGTGACCGATGACCTGGTGGATGCCCTGCGCGACCGGCGCATCGGCGGGGCGGCGCTCGACGTCACGGACCCGGAGCCGCTGCCCGACGGCCACCCCCTCTGGGCACTCGACAACGCGATCGTCACCCCCCACGTCGCCAACACGCCCGAGTTGAGCGTCCGGGCGCTCGGGGACCGCGTGGAAGAGAACGCCCGGCGTTTCCTCGCCGGCCAACCGCTGCTCGGCGTCGTCGACCGTCGCGCCGGCTACTGACCAGCCCCGCCCGGCGGCCCGGCGCCGCCGGGGCTGGCGGAACCGCCGGGGCCGGGAGCCCCCGACGGCGGGTTGCCAGCATCGGCTGGGGGGCCGCCCACGACTAGCCCGCCGAGCAATTTCCCGACCAGCCCGAGGGCGGAATTGAGGACTGTCGAGACGACCGGGATCCCGTTGGTGGCCGGAGTCGTCGGGGTGGTCGTCGTGGTCGTCGTGGTCGGGGTGGCCTGCGTGGTTGTCGTGGCCGGGGTGGTCGTCGTGGCCGGCGTGGTTGTCGTGGCCGGGGTGGTCGTCGTGGCCGGGGTGGCCGGGGTGGCCGGGGTGGCCGGGGTGGTCACGCCGCCGACCCCCGAGACCACAGTGCCGACGACCGGCAACCCGCCCGAGCCGGTGGCGCCTGGGGAAGAGCCCGGAGATTGCGGCACCCCCGTGCCGTCAGGGGCCGGTGTGCCGGTGCCGGTGCCGGTGCCGGTGCCGGTGCCGGTGCCGGTGCCCGTGCCCGTGCCGGTGCCCGTGCCCGTGCCCGAGACATTGCCATGGAGCGCCGAACCCGACGAGGCCGGGACGGTTCCGCCGCCGGAAGACTCACCGGTACCGCGCCTCGAACTGTCGCCCGGCCCGCCGGCCCCCGCCTGGGGGGCCAGAGTCCCGGTGGCCCCCGATCCGGCATCGGCCGGCGCCGAAAGGATGGCCGACCGCGCCAGGCCGGGGGCACCGGATGCGTCGTTGCCGCCGCCGGCCGCGGCCGCGGCCGACGGCTGGACGGAGGTCGCCGGGGTCGGGACCGGTTGGTGTACCGCCATCGGATTGACGACCATGGTGGCCCCGAGCGACGCGGCAGCGACGGTCGCCAGGGTGGAGGTGGATATGGCGCTGCCGCCGGCACCGACCGCTGCGCCCACCTGGGCGGCGGCCCGGGGGACGACCCCAATGAAGGGCAGCTCGGCCAGCCACGCCACCAACCCGAGCGCCCAGTGCATCCGGCCCAGCGAAATGTTGACGAAGGCGCGAACCACCGCCGGGTCGAACTGCCGGCCGCTCTGGAGGACCAGCTCCCGGCGCGCCGCGGACGCCGTCATCGGGCGCTTGTAGGAGCGCACTGCGGTCATCACCTCGAAGCTGTCGGCGACGGCCACGATCCGGGCCGCCAGGGGGATGTCCTGGCCGCGAAGTCCGGCGGGGTACCCGGTGCCGTCGTAGGACTCGTGGTGGCCGGACACCGCGTCGACCCCCGACCCGAGGAACGGTCGCAGGGGCCGAACCAACCGCTCGCCCTCGGCCGGGTGCTGGCGCAGCTCCTCCCACTCCGCCGCCGACGGCGCACCGGGCTTGTTGAGGACGGTGGCCCGGACCAGGAGCTTCCCGATGTCATGGAGGAAGGCGCCCCAGCGGACCTCATTGGCCTCGGCCTCACTGAGCCCCAGCTCGACGACCAGCAGATCAGCCATGGCGCGGGTCCTCTCGGAGTGTCCCCGCGTCCGGCGATCATGGAAATTGAGCGCCGCGGCCAGGGTGAGGACCTTCTCGGCCAGCTCCTGGACACCCGGCTCCACGGCATTGGTGCGCGCCCAATGGCGAAGCCTGCGCACGCTGGTGCTCCGCAGGGCGACGGCAAAGCGCGACGGCGCCCGATCCGGGAAGACCAGCGACAACCGGAGCAGCACCGCCAACGGCATCAGCCGGCGAGCCAGCCACTCGAGCACCACGAAGGCGACCAGCGAGACCAGGCCGGCCGCCACCAATCGGGCGGCCACGTCGGCCACGGAGCTCCCGTGCACCGACCAGGCGGTCACCACGCCGGCCGCCGCCGCCGCCACCAGCGGCACGACCACGATGACGAAACGCAGGACGGCGGCGATCACCCGGTGGTCGCACCACGCCCCTTGGGACGCCTGGGTCCCGAACGTACGCGTCACGTCCCCTCCCCCCCGCCGAGTCGGTGGCCCCGGCCGCCGATGACCATGCGGCGAGGCGAGCAGGGCGCCCGGTCGAAGAAGGTGAAGGCTGGGCACGCGAGCATTGCCGGCACTCCGGGGCCGGCGACGCGCCGGCAGCCACCAATAACCCGATCACCAGGCCAAGCATCCCGTCGGGACCCCCCGGCCCCCAACGCGCCCATCATGAGCACCACCCCCTCGCCGCGCCCTTCCGTGGCACAGCAGACCCGCTGCGAAGCTACCACGTCGCCGGCAATGAGGCAAGGGGTCGGCGACCTGGCGAGCAGGAACGTCAGGTCATCCGGTCGAGGGCCAGGGCCACCGCCAGGGCGACGGCTCCCCACGACATGGCCTGGAGCGCCCGCTCGAGCGGGACAAGCAGGGCGCGCTCGTCGATCACCCGCTCGCTCCCGTCGTCCAGCACCACCGTGCCCTGCACGCGGCGCGCCGACCGACGAAGCAGGCGAGCGGGCGAGCTCAGCGCCCGCTGCGCCGCCGAGAGGCCGACGGCGGCCACGGCGGCGGCCACGGCGGCGGCACTGAGCGTCCGGGCCTGGGCGACGTAGGCGGTGAGGACGGGGAACCCGCCCCATGCGACGGCGAACACCCAGTCGCGGTGCAGCGCCCCGCCGAACAGCTCGGCGTTGTACCCCACGGCCAGCGTCACCCCGGCCACGATGAACGGCACCAGGACCGGGCCCTGGCGGACCACGCCGACGACTCCAAGCGCCACGGCGCCGGCGAGCCCGACGGCGGTGGCGGCGACGAGCGAGCGGCGGCCGAGGGACGTGCCCAGGGGATGGCCGTTCAACTCGTCGAGCGCGTGCGCCCCCACGCCGACGGCAAGGAAGAAGGCAGCCAGGGTGGCCAGGAGGACCGACAGCGCCGGATCGGGCACCAGCACGCTGCCGATGACGACGTACGAGAGGTGCCACGCGGTGTAAGGAGGGTGCAGGACGGTCCACCAGCCGCGCCAGGACCGCCCGCCGGGCAACCCGTAAAAGGCAGGGCGCCGGCTCCGATCGGTCGCCGGCCGGTCAGCCACCGGCCTTCCGACCCCACATGACCAGCCCGCCGCCGAGGCTCATCCGCCGGTGCCCGACGTCGACGATCCCGGCATCCCGCCACGCACCGACCAGCCACGAAAGGGGGAACCGACGCTCGTGGGCGCTGATGCTCGGGCCGAGGAAGCGGCCGACGTCGTACCACGGGCGCCCCCCGCCCAGCGCGCCGGCAACCGGGAGGACGCCACGGGTGTAGCCCCACCATGCCGCTCGCCAGTGCGGCGCCTGCGGCACGGCGAACTCGAGGCTTGCCATCCACCCCCCGGGACGGACGACGCGGACCAGCTCGGCCACGACCGCCGCCGGATCCCCGACGTAGCGGAGCAGGTAGGTGAACGTGAGCGCGTCGAACGCGGCATCGGGGAAGGGAAGGGCCTCCCCCCGGGCCCGCACCAGCGAGACCCGGCCGGCCAGGCCGGCAGACCCGACGACCGACCTGGCCCGGTCGAGCATCGAGGCGGTGAGGTCGGCGCCGACCACCCGGGCGCCGCTCCGCCGCGCCAGCTCGAGGGCGACCCCACCGGGACCGGTGGCCACGTCGAGGACAGTCCGGGGCGACCCGGCCAGGGCGTGGCCGACCATCTCGGACCGCCACCGGGCGTTCTGGCCGAAGGAGAGGAGCTCGGCCAAGCGGTCGTAGCGGCCGGGCAGCGGGGCGAACAGGCCCTCGGCGAACCGGCCGGCCCGACCGTCACCGGCGACGCCCGCTGGGCCACTCGTCACCACACGAGGATCGCACAGTCCCGGCGACGAGGGAGCTCGATCCTCACCGCAATCAAGCTGCACCCCGTGTGTGCCGATAGGACCACGAGAGGGCCACACGGCCGACGCGATCAGGGGCCGGGGGCCGGGGGCCGAGGGTCAGGGGCCAGGGGTCAGGGTCAGGGGTCAGGGGTCAGGGGGACGAGGATGGTGCGGGAAGCCGACCTCAATCGATCACCGATCGGGTGGGACGACCCGGGCGGCATCCTGAGCCGGATCACCCGCGGCGCCGTCAACCTGGTCGAAGGCGCAAACGCGGCGACGGTGGAGCTCCTGGACGCCGACGACTACCTCGTCCCGGTGTGCGCCGAAGGGTTGGAGGGACGCGACATCCGGCCCCGGCGGCGGTCCCAGGCCACCCTGTCGGCGCTGACGATGACGAGCGGCTCGGCCCTCCACTGCAACGACACCGAGAACGACCCCCGGGTCGACGCCGCCTCCTGCCGCCGCGCCGGCGCCCGCTCGATGGTGTGCGTGCCCCTGATCCACGGCAAGACGCCGATCGGGGTGCTCAGCGTGGGGTCCCCCGTCGCCGGGGCCTTCGACGAAGGGGTAGCCGACACGCTCACCGAGCTGGCCAGCTTCATCAGCACTGTGGTGGCGACGACGATCGCCTCGCGCGACGTCGCGAGCTCGCGGGAGCTGGTGACGGTCGGCGCCCCCGCCAACGGCAACGGCAACGGCAACGGCTTGCACCCCGCCGCCGGCAGCTCCGTGGACGGCACCCACCCCGACGCCGCCGAACGGGTGGCCACCTTCGTCACCGAGGTCATCAGCCCCGGTGCCGCCGACAGCGCCGCCATCCGCGCCCGCGTCCAACACGTCCTCGATCACCGAGCCATCGAGATGGTCTACCAACCGGTGGTCAAGCTCGATCGCCGGACCACGGTGGCGCTGGAAGCGCTGGCCCGGTTCCCCGGGCCCCCCATGCTCGGCCCTGACGTGTGGTTCGCCCAGGCCCACTCGGTCGGCCTCGGGATCGAGCTCGAGCTGCTGGCGATCGAGGAGGCCCTGGCGATGCTCCGGCAGCTCCCGCCCAACATCGTCCTGGGCGTGAACGCCAGCCCGACGGTGATCCTCAGTCCCGACCTCCTCGAGCTGATCGCCGCCGTCGACGCCCACCGGGTGAGCATCGAGATAACCGAGCACGTCGCCGTCGACGACTACGCCATCCTGAACCAGCGGATCGCCGAGCTGCGGGAGCTCGGCACGGCCGTCTCCATCGACGACACGGGCTCCGGCTACGCCAGCTTCCGCCACATCCTCTTCGTGGCGCCGGAGTACATCAAGCTCGACCTGGACCTCACCCGCAACATCGACAGCGACCCGGCGCGCCGGGCGCTGGCAGCGGCGCTGGTGTCCTTCGTCAGCGAGAGCGGTGCCCGGCTGATCGCCGAGGGGATCGAGACGGCGGCCGAGATGGAGACGGTCCAGGAGCTGGGGATCGAATTCGGCCAGGGCTACCATCTCGGCCGGCCCGTGCCGTTCCGCACACTGGCCATCCCGGGCCTACGCCGCTGACGCTCAGGCCGAGTCGCACGGGTCATACCACGGACGCTGGCCGTCGGCGGCGTAGAGGGCGATGGCCAGCGCGTTCTGCTCGGCGACCGACGCGGTGTAGGGCGGCACCCCGACGAGGCTCGGGATCCCGGCCAGCTGCGCGGCGTAGTTCCACGTCCCCTGGGCGAACTGGAATGCCCCCATGTACTGGCCTGTCGGCGACACCACCTGGTAGTCGCCGCGCGATTCAGCCTGGACGACGCACCGGAGGAAGGACGGGAGCGCCGGCACCGCGCCGCCCGCTGTCGCCGACGAGCCCGACGACCGCCGGACCGATGCCAGGGCAGCGGCAACTGCCGCCGCCTGCTCGGACTGCTGCTCGGACAGCGCACTGGCCAGCTGGCCGCTGACGGAGGCGCTCTGCTGGGCCAGGCTCTGCCCCACTCCTTCGGCATCGGCCAGCATGGTGCTCGCCTGCGCCTGGGCCGACTGGTCCCGGGCGACCAGGCTCCGCTGGGCGTCCTGCTCGACGGCCAGGGCGTGCTGGTCCGTCCGGAGGCGGTCGAGCCCCGTCGTCAGGTCGCCGGTCACGACCGACTCATACACTTTCCGTGCAAGTGACGACCGCTGGTCGTTGAAGAGGGCGGCGGCGACAGCGCCCGAATTGCCGGTCCGCACGTAGGCTCGGACGGCCGCCTTGGCCAGGGCGGCGCTGTCCCGGCGGAGCCGGGCCCGATCCGAGGCGATGCGAGTGCCGGTCCGCACGAGCAGCACCTGGTCGTTGGCGGCACGCCCGGCGTCGGCGGCGTACTGCTGCTGGTAACCGCCGATCTGCAGTTGCTCGAGGATCATCTGGCGCGACAGCGACGCCGCCTGCGACCGGAGGCTCGAGATCCTCCCGGAGAGCGGCGCCGCTCCCGAGGGCGCGCCGATGACGAGCAGCGTCGCCGACAACACCACTCCGACGACGAGGCACATGACCAGGAACCGTCCGACGACCGAGGTTCGCAGGGTCAACGTCGCCTCGTGTCCGAACCGGCCATGGAGGCACTCCAGACGTCGGTCACGGGATCCTTTGTCTAGCGGGACCCACCGACGAACGTCAAATACCTCGAGCGCCCGCCGGCGGGCAGCGCCGCCGCCGGCACGGCAGTGGGCACGACGCTGGGCACGACGCTGGGCACGGTAGCGGGTGCAGCGTTGGTCGCCGGTGGGCCGGCCGACACCATCCGGCACCCGTGCCGCACACCAGCGCAAGCCGATGCCGGCGTCCGCCTGGATGGCACGTCGTCTGCAACCATGGCACGGCGCCGGGCCGGAAGGCCAGACTGGGGCATGGCTCGCCGCCGCCACCCGCACCGGCCCTTCGCCATCGGCGGGTCACATTGGCGGGCCGACGGACAGCCCAAGGTGAGCTTCCCGTCGGAAGCGGCCGCCCTCAGTGCCGCCGAGGACCGGGCCCGGGAATCGGGGATGGACCTGGCCGCGTACCGGTGCGACTTCTGTGGCGGCTGGCACATGGGGAGGACGGGACGCCGCCCGGAGTGAGCGATCGCGGGCCGCCGACGCATCACCGCCGCGCCGTCGTGGATCCCCGCCGACGCGGGCTCCCCGATCCGCTCGACCCCTGCGGGCGGGATCCGGGGCACGGCCCGGGCGGCCGGATAGGGTCGGGGCCACGCCGATACCCCGCCGCCGCTCCCCCACTTCGACCTCCAATTTCGGGGTCGGCCGCCGCGAGGCCCACGACTCGGGGCCGTTCTACGCGCGTTTCGTGCGGCCCGAGATCGACGCTGACGACGACGTGGCGCCGCCGCTGCCGGTGGCGGAACCGTTCCTTTGCGGCGACGCCCGCCACATGGACGACATCGGCGAGCGCTCGGTGGCGCTGGTGGTCACGTCGCCCCCCTACTTCGCCGGAAAGCAGTACGAGGAGGAGCTCGACCGGGAAGGCGTGCCCGCCTCCTACCTCGAGTACCTGGGGCTGCTCGAGGACGTCTTCGCCGAGTGCGCCGGCAAGCTGGAGCCCGGCGGGCGAATCGCCGTCAACGTGGCCAACCTGGGCCGCAAGCCGTACCGGAGCCTGGCCGCCGACGTGACGACGATCCTCCAGGACCGTCTGGGACTGCTGCTCCGGGGCGAGGTGGTATGGCAGAAGGGCGAGGGAGCAACCGGATCCTGCGCCTGGGGCTCCTTCCGGAGCGCCGCCAACCCCGTGCTGCGCGACCTCACCGAGCGGGTGGTCGTGGCGTGCAAGGGGAGTTTCTCCCGGGCCAAGAGCGTGGCCGAGCGCCGTCGCCTGGGACTTCCCCACCGGGGGACGATCACCACCGACGACTTCATGGCCGCCACCCTCGACGTGTGGCAGGTGCCGCCCGAGAGCGCCCGGCGGGTCAGCCACCCGGCACCGTTCCCGGTAGAGCTGCCCGAACGGCTCATCGACCTCTACACGTTCGAGGACGACCTGGTGCTGGACCCCTTCATGGGCTCGGGCTCCACGCTGGTGGCGGCGGCCGGGCTCCGCCGCCGTTACGCCGGCTACGACCTCGACCCGGACTACGTGGCCCTGGCCCGCCGCAGGGTGGCCGAGGCACTGGGGGCAGCGGCCCCGCACCCGGCGCAGCTGCCGCTCCGGGGTGCGGCCACCGGGCCGGAAGACGACGGGGCGGCCCCCGCACGCGGGACGGAGGGGACGCCGGCCCTGGTCGAACGGGAGGGGCGGGCTGCTCCGGCCCTGGCTGCGGACGTGCTCGCCGAGGCCGGGTTCACGGTCATCGCCCGTGACCGCCGCCTGCCCGGCACCGGGATGGCGATCAGCCTCGTCGCCACCGACGGCGCCGGGGTCACCTGGTACTTCGACGTCGCCGGCCCGTGCACCACCCGCCGCGGGGGCCTGCTCCGCAACGAGGTCGTCTGGAAGACGCTCGGCCGCACCCACGTGCTGTCGCGCCGGGGTGTTCGCCCGGTGGTCGTGCTCTCGTCGCAACTGCCCCGCCGACCAGGCCCGGGAGACACGGCGCTGCGGGGAGCGGGCCCGGAGGGGATCTTCGACGTGGTGGACCTGCTGTCCCCCGACGGGCTCGACCGCCTGCGCCGTTACGCAAAGGGTGGCCGGGACGCCGCCCCGTCGCCCGGGTTCTGGACGACCCGGGAGCTCGGGTAGCTCGGGCTCCCGGGACCCGGAGCGGGCCGGCGGCGGGCCCGGGCCGGTGGCGGGGAGCGGGCCGGCGGCGGGCCCGGGGACGATCCGATGGGGTGATCTGTCCGGGCGACGGTAGCCTGGCGGTGGTGGGCAGCTTGGAGCCAGCGGACGACGGCACACTCGACCTCGATCTCCTTGCGTCGTCGCTCCACGCCGACGACAACGACGTACGCCTGCTCCTGCGGGCACTGGTGAGCCGCCTGGCGGGCGCCCTGGGGAACCGGCTGGAGGTCGAACGAGCCGGCAGGTTCCGAAAGCCAGACGAGATCCGACGGGTGTCGATCCAGCTTGGCGACGAGCTGCTCGACGCGTCCTTGGACCGGGGATCCCTCGTGTGCACCGTCGCCCGGAGCAGCGGCGGCATCCGGATCCGTTCGACCAGGGTGACGATCCAGGAGTGGATCCGCCACCTCCTGGTCGTGCTGCGCGACGAAGCCACCACCAGCCAGGCGACCCGCCTCGCCCTGGAGTCCATCGTGATCGGAGAGTCGACGTGACGACCGTGCCCGACGAGCCCGAAGCAGGCCTACAGGCGGAAGGAGCCCCCGAACGGACCCGGAGGGGTCGAGGGGCGGCGGGCGGCGTCGCGGACGCGGCGGACGCGGCGGGCGGCGTGGCGGGCGTGCCGGCGTTCGGGGACGGAGTGCCGGCCGAGGCGAGCCGGCGGCTGGCAGAGCTCGAGGACCGCCCCGGCCACAAGGGGATGTTCACCTCGGACCTCTCGGTGAACGAGTTCCTCTTGATAAAGGAGGTGGGCTTCCATCCACTCGGGTTCGTGATGGGCAGCTCCATCTACCACCTCGGGATCCAGACCCGACGTTGGTCGCAGAGCCAGGAGCTCGCCAAGCTCACCGAGGCGATGTACAACGCCCGCCAGCTGGCCATGGACCGAATGGACGCCGAGGCCACCGAGCTCGGCGCTGACGGCGTCGTCGGCGTCCGGCTCGACGTGAACTACTACGAGTTTGGATCCGACACGGCGGAGTTCATCGCGCTGGGCACCGCCGTCAAGGCGGAGGACGGGCGCTCGTACCGGAACCGACAGGGCAAGCCGTTCACGTCGGACCTTTCGGGCCAGGACTTCTGGGTCCTCATGCAGACCGGGCATGTCCCGCTCGGCCTGGTCATGGGGACGTGCGTCTACCACATCGCCCATCGGGGGATCGGGCAGACGATGCGGGCGGCCGGACGCAATGTCGAGCTCCCGAACTTCACCCAGGCGCTGTACGAGGCGCGCGAGCTGGCGATGACCCGCATGCAGGACGAGGCGAACGAGCTGGCGGCCAGTGGCATCGTCGGCGTCCGGCTGGAGGAGAAGAGCCACATGTGGGGCGATCACACCATCGAGTTCCTGTCCCTGGGCACGGCGGTGGTGAAGGTCGATCGGGAGCACTCGATCCCCCAGCCCCGCACGATCATCTCGCTCGACGGATGACGGCCGGCGACGACACCGGGCCGGACGGTGACACCGTCTCCGCCGGTGGCGATGGCGGCGGGGCCGGTGGCGAGGAGGGCGGGGCCGGTGGCGATGGCGCCGAGGCCAGCAGCGTGGCGAGCGCCAACGGTGCGGGGACGAGCGCGGATCTCCCGGAAGCCGCCAGGCGGCGCCTGGCCGGTGGTGCGTGGACGTCGGGTCTTTCGGTCACCGACTTCGCTTCCTGCGTCGACCTGGGTCTCGAGCCCGTCGGGTTGGTCCAGGGCTACGCCGTGATGCAGTGGAGCTGGTTCCTTTCGGGAGGCGCGTACTCGGGCGGCCTGGCCCCCGGCGGATGGTGGCGGACCGGCACCCGGACCGGGCAGTACGTAGAGGAATGGCGGTGCCCGCATGGATTCGTGGGCACCGAGCACCGCATGTTCGGTGCCAACTACGAGCAGACATGGCTCGAGGACAGTTGGGCCAACGGGTGGCAGCTGTCGCGGCAGCGGATGGTCGAGGAGGCGACGGCCCTCGGGGCCCACGGCATCATCGGGGTGGTCGACGACATGAAGCACCTCGTCGGCGGTTCGACGGCGGAATTCCGAATGAGCGGCACCGCTGTGGTGGCGACGGGAGCCGACCCTCCGCCGGAACCGTTCACCACCTACCTCGCCGGGCAACGGCTGGCCAAGCTTCTCGAGGCGGGGTACGTGCCGGTGTCGGTGGTCGCTACCCTCAGCTCGGTGTCGATGATCGGGTACTGCATCACCCACTACCAGATGGCCGGGACCACCGCCGGCAACTGGTACGGCGCCATGTCGGGCGGACCGGCCGGCGTGGGGCCCATCAACCAGGTGGACCGGGCGCAACTCGCCGCCCGGCACCTCGCCCGCGAGCACATACGCCGCCAGCTCGACGGCGACCTCCTCCACGGCGTGACCCTCCAGCAGTCCGAACGGGAGGTGGGTGAGGGCGACCTGTCCGTCGAGTGCATGCTCCGCGGCACCCGGGTCCGTCGCTACAAGGAGTTCGACCCGCTTCCCGAGCCCGAGCCGGTGGTGCGCCTCTCGTGACCGCCAGCGCAGTGCACCAGGCCATCGGTCCGTGACGCCGTCACCCGCTCCCGATCTCCGTCAGGCCCTGGCCGCGCTCTCGGCGCCTTCGGACCAGGGAGGATCGCGCTCGCCGGGTTCGGCCGGCACCGCCGGAGGGAGGCAGCGGCAGGCCAAGCGCGGCACCACGTCGGCCCTCTCGATCGACGAGACCTTGCTGCTCCACTCGGCCGGGTGGGAGCCGGTCGACCTCGTGTTCGGCGTGTCGTGGTGGTCCATCCCGTGGGGGGTGTGGCAGTGGCAGTCGGGCGAGGTCGAGGAGGCGTCGGCCGCCTTCGCCGGGGCAATGGGCCAGGCGTCGGCCCTGCTCCGGGACGAATGCGCCAAGGCCGGAGGCAGCGGCGTCCTCGGCGTGGACGTCGAAACGCGGGTGGCCTCGCACCACGTGGCCGTGACGCTCTCGGGCACCGCTGTCCGGCCGGTCGGCGAAGCACGTGGGGGCTCCCCGTTCACGTCGGACATGTCCGCCCGCGACTTCGTGCTCCTGACCAGGGCCGGGTGGTGGCCACTGGGCGTGGTCGCCGGCGCCAGCTTCGTGATCGCTCCCCGCCGGAGCGCCCGCCAGTGGGCGGCGCAACAGACCCAGAACATCGAGCTCCCCAACCTGACCCAGGCGCTGTACCTGGCCCGGGAGCGGGCGATGGAGCGGCTGCAGGAGGCAGGCACGGCGGTGGGCGCCGACGGGGTGGTGGCGGTGAAGATGACGGAGGGACCGCTCCGCCACAGCAACCGGATCCTGCAGTTCGTCACCGTGGGCACCGGCGTCCACCTGCGGGACGGCGTCCACCGAACCATCCAGCCGTCGATGGTCGTCGGCCTGGACGAGCTGGTCCGCCAGTTCGAGGCGGCCAACCTGCGGCGTCCACCGGGTCGCTGAGCGGCATCGCCCACCGGTCGCTGACCGGGGCACCCTCCGCCGGAGAGCCGGAGGCCGGAGAGCCGCCTACACTGATGCCTCCTGGCGGGCGGAGGCCGTGGGGCTCGGCTCCGCAGCCGCCCGGCCCGCGGCCGTAGTTCAATGGCAGAACCTCAGCCTTCCAAGCTGATGATGCGAGTTCGATCCTCGTCGGCCGCTCCAGTTCAAGGGTGGTTCTGGTCCACCTCCCCCGCTCGCCTTCGATAGCTGCTGCACCCGCCCTCACTTCGCCTTGACAAACGGCCGGCCCATTTCCCATAGAAGCCCCATCGTGCACAGACCCGACGGCCGGCGACCTTTGAGCTCGTGGTGTCGTCCGTCCGTGAGCGATATTGGTACCAACGCGGCGTGCTGCACATGAGACGCGCGCCATCACCGGCGTTCTGGAATGGCCCCCTGGACGCGAGCGGATCTTCGGGGACATGCATTTACGTCTCCCTGCCCACGAACGGGGTCAGATCCGCGTCTGCTCCTCGACCGTCATGATCTCGACCTTGGTGCCGTAGCTCTTCTGCATTTGGCCAGCATCTTGGGCCAGGGCCTGCCCTTCGGTCGAACCCATTGCGGCCTGGAGGCCATCGGCGTCCTCGAAGAGAAGCTCAGCCATCCGGTAGTAGGGCCCATCGAGAGCCCTCGACGCGACAGCCCCCTTGAGCGCGGGAAGTTCGGCGGCGAGCGGCATGTGCGTTTCCCGATAATGGGTCTCGAATCCCTCGACGTCTTCCGGCGTACTCCACAGGGCTACGAGCTTGACGGTCATTTCAGTCTCCTTACCGCTCCAGTCGCCGGTAGGGGGGAGCGTAGCCCAATCGTTTTCGTCGGGCGCCGCCGAGACATCCTTATTCCGGACCATCGCGTGCCATGCTGCGAACCGCGTCGCCAGATGGGGATGGTCGGTCGACGAAGGCGGTTCTCATGCGGGTCTTTGTGACTGGAGGGTCAGGGTGGATCGGCTCGGCCGTCGTTCCCGAGCTCATCGGCGACAGCCACGAGATGGTCGCCCTGGCCCGGTCTGATGCTTCGGCCGCTGCTCTCGCCGCTGCTGGTGCCGAGGTTGCCCTGGGCAGCCTTGACGACCTCGACGTCCTGTCCTCGGCCGCGTCGGCGTCCGACGGCGTGATCCACTTGGCGTTCAAGCACGACCTCGCCTTTTCGGGGGATGCCGACGGGGGCCTCGATGCGAACGGGCGCGCCATCGACACCTTTGGCGAGGCGCTCGCGGGCTCCGGTCGACCCCTCGTCATCGCCTCTGGGGTTCTCGGGCTCGCCCCGGGCCGGGTGGCGACCGAGGGAGACGGGCACGACCCGCTGCCTGCTGGAGCCACCGGGCTGGGCCGGAGGCTCGAGGCTGAGCTGGCACCGCTAGCCTTGGCTGGAGAGGGGTGCGGGCCTCGGCCGATCGGTTCGCTGCCACCTGCCACGGCGAGGAAGACAGCGGCTTCATGGCCACCATCGTCAGCCTTGCCCGAGACAAGGGCGTCTCTGCGTACGTGGGAGATGGGGGCAACCGCTGGCCGGCCGTTCACCGCCTCGACCCGGCCCGCCTGTTCCGCGTCGCCCTGGAGAAGGCTCCGGCTGGTTCGGCTTTGCACGCCGTGGGTGAAGAGGGCGTGGCGATCGGCGAGGTGGACGAGGTGATCGGGAGGCACCTCGGCGTCCCGGTGGCTGCCATCTCGCCGCAAGTGGCGACGGAGCATTTCGGATTCCTGGCCGGCTTTGTCGCCATGGACGGCCCCGCCTCGAGTGCGCTGACCCAGGCACAGCTCGACTGGACGCCCACCGGGCCGGGCCTCATCGAGGACCCCGAGGCCGGGTTCTACTTCGAGGAGGCGAGGCCTCGGGCGAGTTGATCTAGACCACGGAGGCAAGTGATGGAAGGAACGGTAATGAGAGACAGCTACCAGATTGCCGGCCGGACGGTCCGGCGCATCGGCTACGGGGCCATGCAGCTCCCCGGACCGGGGGTCTTCGGGCCGCCGAGGGACCACCACGAGGCGCTCTCGGTTCTGCGCCGTGCTATCGAGCTCGGTATCAACCACATCGACAGCGCCCAGTACTACGGCCCCGACGTGGCGAACGACCTGATCCGCGAGGCCCTCTACCCTTATCCAGAGGATCTCGCCATCGTCTCCAAGGTCGGCGCTCGCCGAGACGAACGTGGAGGCTGGGTGCCTGCTCAGTCCCCAGCCGAGCTGCGTACCGACGTCGAGGAGAACCTGCACGCTCTTCGGGTCGAGCGGCTAACGGCCGTGAACCTGCGCCACCACGAGGACGAGCCGGCCGACGTTGTGCCGCTCGAGGACCAGCTGGCCGCGATGGTGGCGCTTCGAGACGAGGGCAAGATCGCCGGCATCGGGCTGTCAGCGGTGTCCGCCGACCAACTGGCCACGGCCATGAAGCTCACCAACGTCGCCTGCGTCCAGAACCCCTTCAGCCTGGTCGACCGCCACGACGCCGACGTGCTCGACCGCTGCGCCGAGGCAGGCATCGCCTACGTGCCCTACTTCCCCCTCGGCTCAGCCTTCCCGAACATGCCCAAGGTGGTCGACCAGCCTGCCGTCCAACGGGTGGCGGCCCGGCTGGGCGTGTCGCCGGCCCAGGTCGGCCTGGCGTGGCTGCTCGACCGGGCCGACAACGTGCTGCTCATCCCCGGCACCTCCTCGGTGGCGCACCTGGAGGACAATCTCGCGGCGGCCGACGTGACCTTGTCGCCCGGCGACCTGGCCGAGCTGAGCGCAGCCTCCTGATCTGGCCGCATCGGCCCGGCGATTGATACAGGCGTCAGCCTGTTGCACGACCCCCTGGGCGATCTGCGTTCCCCAGGTGACGCGCACGGGAGATCCACCACCTGACCAGGTGCGACGGTGAGGATGGCGAGTGGCCTACAACCTCATCGGCGAAGACTGAGTCGAGGATTGAGGAGCCGCCGCCCCCACCGTCAGCCCAAGCAGGCGTTCGGCCCCGGACCGTCGGAGAGGAACGAATGAGAGCCGCCGAGCTTCAGGTAGCCGTTCCAGCCGTCGACACGCGCCTCGCTCACCCACCGAGCCCGTGAGACCTCGGTGACGGAGCCGGCAGCCAGGTCGGCGGGGTTGGTCTCGAGCTCGAAGGACCTCACCGCCAGCAGCTTCACGGCCCATACCTTGTTGGCCGGGAGCGCCCGGGAGCCGGCCCTACCGCAGTGGAGCTCGACGTCCGCCTGCCGGCCGGCACGGTCGATCGCGAGCAGCCAACCGAAGCCCGTCGCCCCCGCCGGGAGCGGGTTGCTGCGGTGATCGGCGTAGAGCGCGGTCGTGGTGTGCGGAAGCACCCGATAGCGGGTGACGCCAGAGCGAGCGATCAGGAACGCTCGCCCGGCCGCGCTGCAGGCCACGCCGTCGACGCGGGAGGTGCAGAGGAAGGGCCCCGCCGAGGTCGAGGTGAGGTAGGGCAGCACCTTGGCGCTCTCCGAGGGGTTGCCGATGCAGCCCTCGCCCGAGCAGGTCTTGGCCGTTCCGGACAGGCTCAGCGTCACCGACCGCGGAGGCTGAATGCTCTGGCAGTAGGCGGTCGAGGGGACGTGGGCCACCTGCCAGTCGATCTCGCAACTGATGTTGTGCGACGGGGAGAGGAACTCGCCGCCCTTCGCGCTCACCGGCGCGCTTAGGGGCACCGGCCCTCGGAGCGCCGCCGACGCCGCGCTGGGCCCTGCCGCTGCCGCCAGCCCTCCCACGAGGCATGCGGCGAGCACCGCTGCCGCCGCTATTTCGCCGGCCGAGCGATCTCGACTTGGGCGACGCGACCCAAGATCGACGCGTTGACCCCTGAGGTGGTGTCGCATCCCGTAAACCTAGACCTGTGGGTGCCCAAACCCATCCCTTCAGGTCATGCGACCACCCGGTACTCGTGGATGAGCCCGCCGAGGCGGCCGGCGCGTCGTAGTCGTGCGGGGTCGACGTCGGTCAAGCCCGTCGGCTCCTCTTGCCATGAACACGGGCAACGCTGAGCGAGTGCTCGGTGCGGCCGATGGTCGTTGTAATGGCGCACGTACTCGGCCCGGACGGCCTCGAGGTGGCGTCGTCCGAGGATGAGCATCCCGTCCAGGTACTCGCGTCGGAGGGTCCCCATTACCCGTTCGCAGATCGCGTTGGCCCGCGGCGCGCGAACAGGGGTCTTCACGATCCGCGTGCCCTCGGCGCGGAAGACCTCGTGAAGGGGCGCGGGAACCTTCCGTCACGATCACGGATCAAGAACTTGACCGGCGTCGTCCGTTCCCTCAGCTTGAGGGAGAGGTTGCGCTCCTGCTGGGTGACCCAGGAAGCAACCGGGTTGGCGGTGACGCCGGCCACGCGGACGGCCCGGGTGTCGAGCTCGATGAACACGAGCACGTAAAGACGCCGGAGCAAGACCGTGTCGACATCGCAAGTCGCACGCCAACATGCCCTTGGCCTGGGTGCGGAGGAACTCCGCCATGTGGGGTTCTCCTTGGCCAGTCGCAAGACGATGGAGACGGCGCTCGAAGGGGCCGGTGGCCGGCCTGGACGTCGGTGCGGGTACATCCAGCGACGCCGGAGCAGGTCTCGGTGCCAGCGAAGCAAGGTCTCGGGCTGGACGAAGGGCCCTCCCTGTCGATGCGGGGGGAGCAAGCGAGCGAGTCCGGCGAACCAGGGCCCGGTCAACCGGTTGGGTCGCCGGTCGGTCGATCTGGCGTCGCAGCACCGCTACCTCGTGGCGGTGCATGACGACTTCGATCGCCAAGTCCGTGTCTTTGTGGCACGAGAGCCGGACCAGATGGAGGACGCGACAGAACGTTCGGTAGAGGAACGACAAGGTCACCGCCAGGTGGTCGCCGGATCAGACGGGTGCACGCCAGAGGACCAGCGTACGTGGTGTGGATGGCGTTCCTGGCACCCACACGCTTCCAGTTGCGGCTGCGGAGTAGACCCGCGTCTTGACCACGTCGAAGCGGATGGTGCGGTGCCGGGATAGTGGACGGTGAGCGGCCAGTGATCGGCTGGCGTACGTAGGCCGCCCAGAGGTGCCGGGACTCCTCGCTCACCTCGTTGAGGGTCTCGCTCAGCCCGGCGAAGCGCGCGTCGCTGGCGTGGTGGCCAGCGGCCACCCGGAACTTGGCGGCAGGGCCCCATCTCGATGTCCGCGTCCGAAGGAGAGGCTGACTCCGACTCTGGGTCGGAAGGCCACTGCCTGATCTTGTGATCCCCGACGCTGCCCTCGCCCTGATTTCTCGTAGTACACTTATCCTGTGTGGAGATCCACGACAAGGCCCGGCGCCACGGCGTGTCTGACGAGGACATCGGGCATGCCCTCGCTTATTCCGTCACCTGGGTCGAACTGGGCGACGATCCTCCGCGCTACCTCCTTGCCGGCCCCGACCGGACTG
>JBOGGE010000223.1:0-2412 GCA_050743865.1 Acidimicrobiales bacterium | reverse complement strand
CCCCCGCCCCGTCACGGCCGCTACCGTCGGTACGTGCTGGCCTGCCGGATCCTCGGCCACCGGTACCGGTTCGGCACCGACGGGCCGGTCATGCGGTGGACCTGCCAGCGGGGCTGCGGTGCCGGCGGCGAGAAGGCGTACCCGACGTCGGACGAGGCGGCCCGCTTCGCCCGGGCCCTCGACCGCGAGGACGCTGCCGGGCTGGGCCGGCGGGCGCCGCTGATCGGGCTGCTCCCGCTCCGGCTGTGGGCGTGGTGGCGCCGCCGGCGGGGCGGGAGGGACCTCCCGTCGTGACGGCGACCTCCGGGGCGGGCCAGCAGGCATTGCAGGACGTGACCTACCCCGGCGTCGCCCCGGGTCATGCGGCCTCCGGGGACCGAGGCACTGCCGGGTGGCGTCCGACGGGGGCCGCCGCGCCGGTGGAGGGTGCGCCGGCGCGGCGGGCCACGTCCGCTCCGGCTTCCGCCGCCGCGTCCGGCACCCGGTACCGCGATCTGCAGGGAAGGGGTGCGTTCACTATGTTGGTCGCCGACCATGTGCTTCGCTGACGGTTCTGTCCGGTGACGATCGAGTCCGAGCGGCGACCGGCGTCCGGCGACGCCGGCGGCGGGCCGGGCGACGGGGGGCCGGGGGCGCCGCCCCCTGGTAGGCACCGGCGGGGCTTTCCCCTGATCGCCATCCTGGCCTCGGTGGTGGTGATCCTGGCCGCGGTGGCCTTCGCCGTGGTCGCCGTCCACGTGCACGACGAGCACGGGCCGGGCGTGGTGGAGACACTCGGCCACATGCGGCCGTCGGGGGTGCCGGCCGACGTGTCGACGCCCGAGGCCAACCTCATGGCGCTGAGCCCGGTGCCCCCGAAGGCGGCCCCCGGCTTCGACCTCACCGACCAGAACGGGCAGACCCTCTCCCTGTCCAGCTTCCGGGGCAAGGTCGTCATCCTCGAGGCCATGGACCCGCACTGCACCGACATCTGCCCGATCGTGTCGCAGGAGTTCGTCGACGCCTACCACGACCTCGGGCCGGCGGCGTCGAACGTGGTCTTCGCCGCCGTCAACGTCAACCAGTACCACGCCGGGGTGGCCGACATGATGGCGTTCTCGCGTGCTCACCAGCTCACGTCGATCCCGAGCTGGCACTTCTTCACCGGCCCGGTGCCCGAGCTCAAGTCGGTGTGGCACAGCTACGGCATCGCCGTCCAGGCCCCGAACCCGAACGCCGACATCATCCACACGTCGATCATGTACTTCATCGGCCCCGACGGGGTGGAGCGCTACCTGGCGTCCCCGTCCGACGACCACACCAAGAGCGGCACCAGCTACCTCCCCGCCGGGCAGCTGGCGTCGTGGGGCCACGGCATCGCCGCCGTCGCCGAGCACCTCATCTCGTAGCGCTCCGGGCCGACATGGTGACGAAGTCCCGTGCCCACCACGGGGCGAAGAAGGTCGAGGGGCCCTGGACGGTCCCTGTCAGGAGCTTGCTCCCGTTGGAGGGAGCGGCCAGCCCGCCCGGTGTCGGGGGGTCGTAGGTGACCAGCACCGTCCAGTCGGGGTTGATGTCGAGCTGCATGGCGCGCACGGCTCCGGCCTGCACCAGCAGCTGGGCCAGCTGCAGGGGGTCGAGCGCCGGGCCGGTGGCGTAGACGAGGGCGCCGCCGGCGGTGACGCCGACGCCCGAACGCCACTGGTGCTCGAGGCCGGGCCCTGTGCAGGAGGTCGCCCCACAGGTGGCCCCCCAGGCCCCCCATGTGGGACTGGCGGCCTGGGCCGTCGGCTGGCCGCCGGCCACCAGCGGCAGCAGGTTCTGGCGGACGGCGACCACGTCGGGGGCCATCGACACGTCGCTGCCCCAGGCGCCGATGTCAACCCTCCCGCCGGCGTAGATGACCAGCGACGCGGCCCCGGCCACCAGCGGGACCACCACGCGGCCCTCGGTGTAGTAGCCGCCGCCGGCGACGTCCATGATGAAGCCGCCGTTGAAGGCGGCCACCAGCGACGCCGCCTGCGCCGGCTCGACCGGGGCGGTGAAGCGGTACGGGCCCCCGCCCGGGCTCTTGGAGCCCGAGTACAGCTGGGCCGAGAGCAGGTGGGTGTCCATCCAGGCGATCCCCGCCGGACCTGTGCCGGCCGGGGGGAGCAGCGTCGTCTCGTAGACGGCGGGGACGCCGCCGACGGTGCGGCCGGCCGGCCGCCAGGTGCCCTCGCCACCGACGGCTGCCCCGCTGAACGGCGCCAGGGCTGCCGGTACGGGCAGGGGCCGGCCGGCCGGCGCCGTTCGTTGTCCGGCCGGCGTGGTGGTGGTGGTGGTCGTGGTGGTCGTCGTCGTGGTGGTGGTGGTGGTGGTGGTGGTGGTGGTCGGCGGGCCGGTGGTGCCCGTGGTGGACGTGGATCGGTGGGCTGTCGCCCGGCCGGCGCC
>JBOGGE010000222.1:0-10987 GCA_050743865.1 Acidimicrobiales bacterium | reverse complement strand
GGCCGCCCGGGTGCTCGAGCTGGGCCCGGCCCGCGTGTACCGCCGTGAGCTCACGGTCGGCTGAGCCGGACACCCCTCGCACCACCCCTCTCTCCCGTCGCCGGCCCGTGACCGGCCCGTGACCGGCCCGGGTCCCGGCCGCCCCCGCCATCGGTCCCGGAGACCGGGGACCGGGCCCTAAGCTGGGACCGGCGATGGAGCTCGCCGTAGACCGCCGAAGGCTGATGGCTCCTGTGATGGCACGTCCGCATCGACGGGAGGTCCGATGGCGACCACCACCACCGGCGGGGTGGGGACCGGAACGGACCAGGCCGCCGGCATCCTCTACGGGGGCGGGGGCAGTCCGCCGGGGCCGGCGGGGTCGGCGGACGGGGCGCGGCCGGACTATTTCGGCGACCTCAACCTGGACCAGGTGGTCGACGCCGTCGTGGACGGCCTCGAGGAGTACGACCTGGCGCCGTACTTCCACTGCCGGCTCGACGACGGGGCGGCCGTGCGTTACCGCCAGGCCGTCTTCGCCGACCTCGAGCGGGACCGGGTGCACGACGCGGTGGCCTCCTTCGCCGCCTCGATGCGCCGCATGCGGGCCGACCTGTCGATGTCGGGCCAGGTCCGCCACCGCTGGCAGCGGGCCCGGTGGTTCCTCGACGCCGTCGTCGCCTACTGCGGGGCGGTGACCGAACTGAGCCGGCGGCTCGACCAAGAGGAGGTCCGTTCGGCCGGCCTGCGGGACTTCGGTCGCAGCCTTGCCGGCTACGTCCGTTCCCCGGAGCTCACCGCGCTGGCCGGCGAGGCGAAGGCGGTCGCCGACGCCCTGTCGGCCATCCGCTACCTGGTCCACGTGCGGGGCTCGAAGGTGACCGTCCTCCGCTACGCCGGGGAGGCCGACTACAGCGCCGGGGTGATGGCGACGTTCGAGCGGTTCCGCCGGCGGGCCGCCAAGGACTACCGCGTCGGGTTCACCGAACGCCAGGACATGAACCACGTCGAGACCCAGATCCTCGACCGGGTGGCCCGGCTGTTCCCCGAGCAGTTCGCGCTCTTGGACTCGCTCTGCGCCCGGCACCGGCAGTTCGCCGACGCCGCCGTCGTCGCTTTCGACCGCCAGGCGCACTTCTACCTCGGGTACCTGAGGTGGACGGCGCCGATGCGCGCCGCCGGTCTCCCCTTCTGCTACCCCGAGGTGATGGGGACGGACGGCTCGGGCGGGGGTCGCCAGGAGCCCCGGCTCTCCGCCTCGGGCGCCTTCGACCTGGCGCTGGCGGGCAAGCTGGTCGCCGAGGGGCAGCCGGTGGTGCCCAACGACGTCCGCCTCGACGGGCCCGAGCGCATCCTGGTCGTGTCGGGCCCGAACCAGGGCGGCAAGACGACCTTCGCCCGCATGGTCGGCCAGCTCCACCACCTGGCCGCCCTGGGCTGCCCGGTCCCGGGCACCGGGGTGCGCCTCGGGCTCTGCGACCGGATCTTCACCCACTTCGAGCGGGAGGAGGATCTGGGCACCGCCGGCGGCCGGCTGTCCGACGACCTGGTACGAGCCCGCCGCATCCTCCTCGAGGCGACCGGCGACAGCGTGGTCGTGATGAACGAGCTGTTCGCGTCGACGACGCTCTCCGATGCCGCGTTCCTCGGCCGCACGGTGATCGATCGCCTGGCGGAGCTGGGCCCGGTCTCGGTGTACGTCACCTTCGTCGAGTCGCTGGCCTCCCACGGGCCCTCCACCGTCTCGGTGGTCAGCACGGTGCGGGCCGACGACCCGTCGCGCCGGACCTACAAGGTCGTGCGCCGGCCGGCCGACGGGCGGGCCTACGCCGCCGCCATCGCCGAGCGCCACGGGCTCACCTACGAGCAGCTGCGCCGGAGGGTGCAGCAATGAGGGTCCAGCCATGAGGGTCCAGCTCATGTACCGGGACCGCGACGTCGCCACCGACGGGCCGTTCCCGTGGAACGAGGCCGAGCTCGCCGCCGACCTGGACCTGCCGGTGGTGTGGGCGGCGATGGCCGGCGGCGACCGCTTCCTCTACGACGTCGCCCGCACGTCGTGCCTGGCCAACGTGGACGATCCGGCCGCCATCGCCTACCGCCAGGACGTGCTGGCCGACTGCCGGGCCCAGCCCGACGTGGCCCGCCAGCTGTACCAGATCGCCACCGACGCGCTGGCCGCCGAGCGGCGGATCTACGGTTTCCTCCGCCAGACGCCCTCGGGGGTCCTGCGCCGTTCGGTGGAGGCGCTCGAGATGCTCGTCGAGCACCTGCGACAGCTGCGCCGGCTGGCCGAGGACGGCGCCGGCGCCGTCGGCTCCGAGGGCCTGCGCGCCTTCTTCTCGATGGTGGGGCGCGAGCTGGACGACGCCTACTTCGAGACCGTGGCCGATCACCTGAAGCGCCTCCGGTTCCGCAACGGCCTTTGGATGAGCGCCGGCCTGGGGGAGGGCAGCCGGGGCGCCGGCTACGTCCTGCGGGTGCCCGGCGGCGCCCAGAAGGGATGGAAGGAGCGGGTCGGCCTGGCCGCGCCGACGTCGTACGCCTTCGAGGTGGCCCCCCGTGACGAGGCCGGCCATCGCGCCCTGGGCGAGCTGTCCGACCGGGGGATCAACCTGGTGGCCAACGCCCTGGCCCAGTCGACCGACCACATCCTGTCCTTCTTCTCCCAGCTCCGGTCGGAGGCCGGCTTCTACGTCGGCTGCCTGAACCTGGAGAGCGAGCTGGCGGCCCGGGGCCGGTCGCTGTGCGTCCCCGAGCCCCTACCCCCCGATGCCGGGGCCATGGCGGCCACCGATCTTTTCGACGTTGCCCTGGCCCTCCGGACCGGGGAGCCGGTCGTGGGGAACGACCTTGCCGGCGACGGCAAGTCGCTGGTGGTCGTCACCGGCGCCAACTCGGGAGGGAAGTCGACCTTCCTGCGCAGCGTGGGCCTGGCGCAGCTCATGATGTCGTGCGGGATGGGCGCCTGTGCCGGGTCGTACCGGGCGAGCGTCTGCGGCGGCCTGGTCACCCACTTCCCGCGCGAGGAGGACACCGCCATGGAGAGCGGGCGGTTCGACGAGGAGCTGTCCCGGATGAGCACGGTCGTCGACCACCTGACCGGGAACGGCCTGTTGCTCCTCAACGAGTCGTTCGCCGCCACCAACGAGTGGGAGGGGTCGGAGATCGCCCGCCAGGTCGTCCACGCCCTCGTCGAGTCGGGGACGAGGATCCTCTACGTCACCCACCTCTTCAACCTGGCTGACAGCCTCCGCGCCGAGGGCGATCCCGCCCACCTCTTCCTCCGGGCCGAGCGGGCCGAGGACGGCCGGCGGACGTTCAAGATCGGGGAGGGAGCGCCGCTCTCGACCAGTTTCGGCGCCGATCTCTACGAGAAGCTCGGCGGCTGGGGACCTCCCGTGCCGGCTGCCGCCCGGTCCCCCCGGTGACGACCACGTCGCCGGCGGAGGCCTCGGGCCCCGGCCCCGGGGTACGGAGCCGCCCGGCCCCGGGGGTACGGGGCCGCCCGCAAGCAGGGCAGGTCCTCGCCTCGCTCGCCCGCCGCCTGGCCGACCTGGACTTCTCGGACCCGACCCTCTCGGACCGGGCGACCCGGCTGGCCGGGCGGACGGAGTCCGGGACGTTCCACGTGGCCGTCCTCGGCGACTTCAAGCGCGGCAAGTCGACGCTGGTCAACGCCCTCGTGGGCCGTCCGGTCCTCCCGACCGGCGTGGTCCCCGTCACCACCGTGGCGACCGAGGTGCGATTCGGCGCCGCGCCGTCGGCGATCGTGGTGCTCGACGACGGCCGGCGGTTGGCGATCACCGAGGGCGACATCGCCACCTATGTCAGCGAGTCGGCCAATCCAGGGAACCGCCGCCGGGTGCGTCGGGTGGAGGTCGGCGTGGAGGCGGTGCTGGGCGCGCCCGGGCTGGTGCTGGTGGACACGCCGGGGGTCGCCTCGGTCCACCGTCACCAGAGCGCCGCTGCCGGCGACGCCCTGGCCGACTCGGACGGGGCGGTGGTGGTGCTGTCGGCCGACTCGCCGCTGTCCACGACCGAGGAGGCGCTGCTCTTCGAGCTGGCGCAGCGTCGGGCCCGGGTGTTCGTGGTGGTCAACAAGTGCGACCATCTCGATCAGGCCGGGCGGGAAGAGGTGCGTGCGTACGTCGCTGCCCACGTCCGCCGCCTCCTGGGCGAGGGAGAGCCCTACCTCCTGGCCGCCCGCCCGGCACCGGGGGGGCCGGCACCCGGACCGGGGTTCGTACGCTTGCGCGACGATCTCGCCGCTTTCGTCCGGGACGACCTCGCCGCCGCCCGCCATGCCGCCACCATGTCCGAGCTGGCCCGCCTGGGCGCCTCGCTCGGGACGGCCGCTGCCCTCGAGTCGGCGGCGGCCGCCGTGGACCTGGCGACGCTGGACCGGCGGGCGCACCTGTTCGCGGAGGCGGCGGGCGAGAGCCGGCGGCGCTTCGACGAGGATCGGCTGGTGCTCGACCGGGAGGTGGAGATGCTGGCGGCGGGCGAGAGCTGGCCGCAGATGGTGTCCGCAGCCGGTGGGGTGCCGCTGGCCCGCCTCGACCGGGTGCTCGACGCCGCCTTGTCCGGCGCCGTCCAGGAGGCGTTCGAGCCGCTGCGGCGGTCGGCCGAGTCGCAGGCCGAGGCCGGCTGGACCGATCTGGCCGGGCGCTTCGGGCGCCGCCTCCAGGAACGGGTCGACGACCTGAGGGAGAAGGCGGGCGAGCTGTTCGAGCTGCACCTGCCGTCGGCACCCGTCCCCTCGGTGACCTCCCAGCCCGTGCGGTTCACCTACCAATTCCTCCGTGTCGAGAGCCCGGGCACGGCGGCGGCGCGGGCGATCGCCCTCCTGGTGCCGATCGGCGCCCGCGCCCGCTTGCTGCGTCGAGCCCGGCGCCGGCTGGCCGGCGAGCTGGACAAGCACGCCGGGCGTGCCCGGCACGACCTGGCTCTACGGCTGCAGGCGGCCAGGGACCGCTTTGCCGGCGTGATGTCCCAAGAGCTCGAGGAGACCGAGCGCTCCGTGGTGGCGACCCTGGACCGGGTGATCGGCACCCGGGCCGCCCGCCGGGGGGAGGACGAGGCGCGCCGGGCGGCAAGGTCGGCGGCGGCGGCGCTGGCCGCCGAGATCGCAGCGAGGGTCGCCGACGGCGGCAGTGGCAGCGCCGGCACTGGCGACGGCGGCAGCGACAGCAGCGGTCGACCGGCCGGTCCGTGATCCGTTGGGGATGTCGGACCGGGCCCATGACAGCGGTGCCGGCCAAGCAACCGCCTCTGCCCGGCACGTGCCTGGTGGCGGCGCGCCGGCCTCGATCAGGGCGAGGCGCGACCCTGCCGAAAGCGGAGACCGTGCAGGAGGGGGGCGGTCGCGGGGCGGCGCTGGGCAACCTCGGCGACCGCTGCCGCGTCATAGTGGAAAGGGGTGATGAGAACGCCGGGAAGAGCCGTCTCGTGGAGCGCGGTCGCGGTCGTCGTGGCGCTGGCCGTCGCCTCCGCCGCGCTCGGCGTACGTGACGCTCCTGGGACGTCGCTTCGCCACCCTCGGATGAGGGCGAGGAACGCCGTCGTCCCCGTCCCGGCTCCCTATCCGTCGGTAAAGCTCGTGGCCATCGCTCACAGCGGGACATCGGCGGCTTCTGATCTCCTGGCCGAAGCCGCCCTGCCCCCGGGAGCCCAGCCACTGGCCGCCGCCCCGACGGGACAGCTCGGGATCGAGCCCGAGTCCTTCCTGCCGTACGCCGACCGATTCGACGCGCATCGCTTCTTCTCCGTCCCGGCCACGCCGGCCAGCGTCATGGCCTTCGTCCGCCAGCACCTGCCGACGGGGTGGTACGTGAACGGACCGCAGATAGCGCCGCCGCCCGGAGATGCCCTGATGGTGGTCCGCGTACCGGGGCATGGCGCCCATCTCCAGGAGGGCGCGGTGACCTACGAAGCCACCCCGAGCGGCAGCGGGGCTGCCCTCCGTGTGGACGGGGTGGTCGTGTGGAATCCCAGCCGTCCGTCCGACGAGGCGGTCCCCGGCGAGGGCCCGGTCGTGGTCACCGGGTACCACGAATCGGGTCTCGTGGGTGGCCCAACGGGAGCGGCCACCGCCCGGGTCAACGGGAGGCAGGCGAGGAGGCTGCGCCGGGCATTCGACGCGCTCCCATTGGCCTCGCCGGTCCTCTGCATGGAGAGCGAGACCGCCTACTCCCTCCGCTTCGCACGTGTGGCAGGCTCGCCCGCCGTAAGCGTCGTGGAGTTCACATGCCCGGGCTCGGTGGACGTCACCTCGGGCGGCACGCGCATGGCCCCCCTGCTCGGCGACTGCACGCTCCTGCGGCTGGTGGCCGCCGCCCTCCCGCCGCACGCGGCCCGCTACACGCACGAGCGAGCGTCCGGATGTGAGCCTCCGATGCCGTGACGGTGCCGGGGCGCTGGCGGTCGGGGCTGGATCTCGCGGGTGGTCCTGCCGATCGCTTCTGGGGAGATGCCGCCGCCGTCGGTGGGGGTCGTCAGCGGGATGCGCGCTGGCCCTGCATCCGAGCCACTGGTTCGGGGTTTCCCGTTGCGCAGCGCGGCGAGCGAGGGACGAAGGTCCCGATGGGTCAAGAGAGGGCCCGGCACCGCCGGGCATCGTCAGCACCGAGAGGGGGCGGATGGTGTTACGCACTCCGTGCAAGTGCGTGACTACACCGGTCGACGTTGCACGGGAACGCGCGCTTGCGCGGTGGCTGTGGCATGAGCACGGGCGGGTGCTGTTCGACCGACCGGGCCTTCGTCCGCGCCTGCCCCGGCGGTCGCGCCTGGCCCAGCGCGCCCGGTGGAGGAGTGGCGCCGACCGTTCGCCAGTGCTGTCCTCCAACCGGGATAGGGCGTCTGTGGCCGGGCCACGGCGCCTGCGAACGATCGAGGCCGTACCGGCCAGCCCGCGGGACGGACGGTCCGAGGCCCGCCCTGGGGCGCCGGTAGCCTACGGACCGATGAGCAGCCCGGTCGTCCAGACGGAGCCGGAGTGGGACAGCCGAATGCAAGGATCGGGAGGATGAGGATCGGAGCGGACTGGCGTGCCCGGTTGTGGGAAGGCCGGGTGGCGGGGTCGGGAGCGCCCGACGATGACCCATGGGCGAGCTTGCAGGGAGCGATGGCCGCCCCGCGTGGTCACTACCCGGCCGCACGCACGGCCCAGCTCTCGGGCATCCCCCGCAGCACCCTCTACGACTGGCGGCGAACCGGGACGTTCGTCCCCGACTACGACGGCGGTAGCCCGGCCGGGTGGTCCTACCGCGATCTCGTGCTCTTGCGGCTGCTGGCCTGGCTCCGGCAGCGCGGCATGGACCGACCGGTGGTCGCCCGCCAGGTCGCTCGCATCAAGGACGAGCTGTCGGCCGGGATGGCCGTGCGCTTCGTAGCGGCGACCCAGACGGAGCTGATGGTCGAGCCCGAGATGGTGAGCCGCACGACCGGGAACCTCGCTCTCCCCTTCGACGACCTCTACGCGTACACGCGGACCTTCGACCTGGCCGACCCGGTGGAAGAGCTCCAGGCCGGCGACCGGCGGCGACTGTGGGCACCGGACCTGGTGAAGCCCAGCGCTCGGAGCGCCATCTCCCCCTGGGTGATGGCCGGTGAGCCGTGTCTGGAGCGCACCCGCATTCCGACCTCGGCCATCTGGGCTCTGCGGACCGACCGGGGCCTGACCGCCTCCGAGATCGTCGCGCTTTATCCCGGCATCGATGAGGCGATGGTAGGGGACGCCGACCAGCTCGAGCGGCAGCTGCGCGGAGAAGAGCGTCCGCCACTTGCCGCCTGACCTCCGCCTGCTCCTCGATCAAGGGTTCCCGCATCCCACCGGGTTCGTGGTGGGCTCGATCGACCGGACGGTCGAGGTTGTCCACCTCTCGCAGTTCGACCCGACCCTCTCGGCGGCGAGTACCCCGGACTGGGCGCTGTACTGCATCGCCGCCGCGGAAGGGTTTGACGCGCTGGTCACCCGTGATGCCTCCCAGCTCGAACAAGCAACCGAAATGTACGTGCTGTCGCGGCTCCACGACTTCGTGGTGATCACGTGGCGCCAGCCCATCGAGGACCCCATCCGGGAGTGGGGCCAGCTCTTGGCCTACCTTCCGGCGATCAAGCAACGGCTGCTCGGCGTGCCCCGCCGTGGGATCGTCATCCGGCTCCCGGCCCCACGCCTCGGTGGCGACAACGTGTGGCGACCGGAGGAGCGGCTGGGTCGAGAAGCGTGGGCGCTGGGCAGGTCGCAGGACGAGGTGCGGGCGGACGCCCGGCGGGAGATCGAGGCATGGTGCGTGCAGCGGCTAGGGGATAGGGGAGCGTTCGACCAACTCCTGCGGCACCGGCCCCGGCGTTAGGGGCGGCGAGGGGTCGCCGAGTGAGGCCGGCAGGCGGATGACGTAGGAAAATGCGCTCGGGAACGCCAGCAGCCATCGGAGGATGGGCCCCGTCGGCCGGTGCGCCTCGTTCGTCGCCGGTGCCGGGTTCGGATCCGGCTTCTTCGGGGCCTCCGCCATCTTCCTGCTCGGGCACTCGATCCTCGCACGCTTCGTCGACCGTGGTCGGTCCCTCCATTGCCGGCGAGACCGTGCCCTCCGGTGCCGGTGGTCGCCCGGGGCCGGAACGCGGGGGGACCAAGCCCGACGCCAGGTTGTGCGTTGAGATGCATTTCAGGACGAGGCTGGATGTCCTGCTGTCGAGGACAGGACGACGTGCGTCACGCAGCAGACTCGAGGCGTGGCACGGCGGGCGACAACGGTGGTGTTGGACGAGCAGGACATCGAGGACCTCCACGCCGCCGCCCGGGCCGTGCCCGCACCGGCGCTCCACCCCCCCGTCCCGTCGACGCCCCTCCTCCACCCTGGGGGACCCGCCGCCCGGCTCACCGCATCGCCGCCGTGATGGCCAGCGCGGCGAGCAGGGCCACCAGCATGTAGGCGACGTAGGCGTTCAACCGGCCGGACTGCAGCCGGCGGGCGCGCCCGCTCAGCCAGAGGGCCGCTGCTCCCAGCGGGCGGTAGAGGTAGGCCTCGACCGGCTCGACCACCGTGGTCCCGGTCCGGACGTGGCCGCGGCCGGCAGCGTGCGTCTCCGGACCCGGCCCGGCCTGCGTTCCGGGCCCTACCGCCTGCCGGCTCCGCCGGGTGCCCAGCACGTTGCCGAGCACGTGGCGGAGCGGGTTGGCGAAGCCGAAGGTCGTGTACGAGGAGGGGCCCTCGACGCCGGCCGTGGCCGAGTGCCACGACGGCACCCGCCGCACCCGGAGGTACCGGCCCCCCGACAGGGCGACGGCCATGGCCAAGATGGCGCCCCAGGCGATGGGCATCGTCACCCACAGCCAGGACGGCGACAGGATCGAGAAACCGTGGAAGACCGGTTGCAGCACCCACGGTGCCTTGAGAGCCTGCAACGTGGTCGCCGGGGCGACCAGCGGGGCCAGCCCCCGGGCCAGGTACCGCACCTCCCACGGGCTCGCCGCCGCCAGCCCCAGGCACGCCGCCCCGAGGACGGCCAGGCCGGCCCGGCCGGCGATGCCGGCCTCCCTCGATCCGTGCCGGCGGCCGAGGAAGGTCAGTCCCAGCACCCGCAGGAAGGTGAGCGCGGCCAGGCCGGTGGTCAGCGCCACCAGGGCCCCGGCCGCCGCCAGGCCCAGCCGCAGGGCGATCCCCGACAGCCGGAACTGCTGCATGAGGGCCTCGAGGATGAACCACTCGGAGACGAAGCCGACGGTCGGCGGCAGCCCGGCCAGCGCCAGGGCGCCGGCGCCGAAGGCCGACCCGCTCCACGGCAGCCGCCGCCCCACCCCGCGCAGGGCGCCGAGCTCGTCGGTGCCGGCGGTCGCCTCGACGAAGGCCAGCGAGGAGAAGAGGGACGACTTGGCCACGGCGTGGGTCACCGCCTGCAGCGTGGCCGCCAGTAGCCCGACCGCTTCCAGCCCGGTCGAGGCGGTCACGACCCCGGTCAGGGCGATGCCGTAGGCCACCACGATGAGCCCGGCGTTCTCGACGCTCGAGTAGGCGAGCAGGCTCGACAGCCGTGATTGGACGGCGGCAAAGGTGATGCCCAGGAGGGCCGTCGCCCCGCCGGCCAGGAGCACGGCGACGACCAGCCACACCGGCGGGCGCCCGAGGACTCCGAGGAACCGCCACAGCCCGTAGACGCCGGCGTTGGCGGCGATCCCGGCCATTGCCGCCCGGGCCGGGCCGGGCGCCGCCGGGTAGCCGAGGGGGACCCACACCTGCAGTGGGGCGAGCCCGACCTTGGCCCCGAAGCCGGCCACCACCAGTGCCCATGCCACGTCGCGCAGCGCGCCGGGCCCGACCGCGTGCCAGGCGGCGATGGTGAGGCTCCCCGTGCGGCCGGACAGGAGGAGGAAGGCCACCAGGAGGAGGGCGCCGCTGGCCTTGCCCACCCCGGCCGTCGCCCAGGCGGCCCGGGCCTGGTCATCGCCGGTCCGGGTGGCCGAGGTCAGAAGGTAGAAGGAGACCGTCAGCGCCTCCCAGGCGAACAGGAAGACGAAGGCGTTCCCGGCCACCACCACGGCCGCCACCGACCCCAGCAGCAGCAGGTAGCCCGAGGCCACCCCCCGGCGGTGGCGCCGGCCGGCGTCGCCTCGGGCCCACGAGACGGCGCAGGCCGAGACGCAGGCGGCGATCCCGAACAGGAGGGTGAGGAAGAGCCCGGCCAGCGGGTCGAGCCGCAGGCTGTCGTGCCCGACGCCGAACAGGCTCCCCGGTCCGACGGCGGACGGCGCCGAGGTGGTGGCACGGATCCCGAGGGCCAGGAGGAAGCCGCTCCCCGCCGCCCCCGCCACGTAGGGCACGGCGCGCGCCGTTGGGGAGCGCACGCCCACCGCCACGTCGACCAGCACGCCGGCGGCGAGGCAGGCCAGGGCGGCCCCGAGCAGCCACCCGCTCATCGGCTCTCCTCCGGCGCCGGTCCCGCCGCCGCCCGCGGCGCCCGCGGCGCCCGTGGCGTCCGCCGGGGGAGCAGGCCCACGGCCAGGAGG
>JBOGGE010000221.1:0-5585 GCA_050743865.1 Acidimicrobiales bacterium | reverse complement strand
GGTGCGGACATCGATGCCCGAGACGAGACTGGTAGTAGGCGATGATCGGATCGTGCCGGATAGCTGAGTCGGCTGGGCTATTCGTCAGGTCTCGCGATCACTGCGGCGGACCAGGTCGGCGGCGTTGTCTCGGCTCAGGCCCGGCGCTCTCGGAGCGGCCCGACCGTGCCGGCGTCGAGGGTGACCCGCCGGCTCTGGTCGGTCTTGGTCCCGTGCTCGATCAGCTCGCCCTTCACGATGACGATGCCGCGCCCTATCGAGACGGTGCCCCGGTCCAGGTCCCCGTTACCCGTTACCCCAATGGATGCACAAAAGGATGGACAATTCCGGCGAGCCGACCGATTCCGCTCAACAATAGTCCTCTGACCTGGACGTTTGTGGCAGCCCCAACGGGGTTCGAACCCGTGTCTCCACCTTGAGAGGGTGGTGTCCTAGGCCGCTAGACGATGGGGCCGTACGGCTGGCGGCACCGTGGCCGGCGCGCCCGCTCGAGCTCGGGGGGGAGGACTCGAACCCCCAATAACAGGGCCAGAACCTGTCGTGTTGCCGATTACACCACCCCCGAACGGGTGAGTCGCCAGGCTAGCCGATCGCCCCGTGCGCCAGCAGCATCCGCCCCCAGTCGGGGACCGCACCCCGCCGCTCCCGCCGCACCCCTCGCTCCCCTCGCAGCCTCCGCACCCGCCGCATCCCGCCGATCGGCACCCTGAGGACAGGACCAGGACCACCTACCCCAGCAGATGGAGGTTCTGGAAACCAATCACCCTTCCCAGACCGACCCCCACCGCCTCCTTCAAGAAGTACGGGATCGTCGCCGTACCCCGGAGGGGCGACGTCTGGGTCGGCGCAGGGTACGGCACCAGTCCCACGTCGGTGGCGATGGCCATCGATCGGTCCTCGTGGAAGGGGTCGGTCACCATCAGCACGGTCGTGGCCCCCCGGGCGCCCAGCTGCGGCGCCGCCTCGGCCAGGTTGCGCCAGCTGTCGTTCCCGCCGGCCTCGACGATGTCGCCGGCCGGTACCCCCTTCGACTCGAGGTAGGTGGCCCCCGCCTGAGCCTCGGTGAAAACGTCGCCCTTCTCCTTGCTGCCGGTGACCGCCACCAGGTGGGCGTAACCCTGCTGGTAGAGGATCAGCGCCTGATCGAGCCGGGCCTGCAGGTCGGGCGAGGGGACGCCGTTGTACTGGGCTGCCCCCATGACCACGATGGCCTGGACGGGCCGGGGGTCGTAGTGGCGGGAGGTCAGCCACACCTGGACCAGCGTGACCACGAAGTAGGCGACGAGACCGGCCACCACCAGGGTCACCAGCTTGAGCGCCAGCCGCAATGGGCCGAGCAGGAACACGGCGAACGACCGAACGGACCGGGCCGACCGGCTTACCCGGCCGCCGCCGCGTCGCCGGGAGCCTGGTGCCCGTCGCCGCTCCCGGCATGATCGCCGCCCACCCCGGCTCCGCCGCCACCCCCGGCCGCCGCATCCGTGCCTCCGGCCCGCTCCAGGGCCGATGCCAGCCGCCGCAGGACCTCCTCCCGCCCGAGCACGAGCAGCGATTCGAACAGTGGCGGCCCGACCGTCCGGCCGGTCACGGCCACTCGCACGGGTGCCTGGGCCTTGGCCAGCTTGCGACCCACCGCCTCCCCGACGGCCACCGTCGCCTCCCGCACCCCGTCGGCGGTCCATGGGCAGGCGCGGTAGGCGCCGAGCGCGGCCGAAAGGATGCCCGCCGCCCCCGGGTCACTGCCGATGGCCTTGCCCCAGCTCCCCGTGTCGACCGCCGGCTCGGCCAGGAAGACGAAGTCGACCATGGTCGGGACCTGGTCCAGCCGGGTCACCCGCTCCTGGACCAGGGGGGCGAGGCGGGCAAAGACTGCCTGGTCGTAGCGCTCGGGGAGCCACGGTGGCCCCGACCCTCCCGGGGGGACCCACCGGCCAGCCGCCACCTCGGCGCCGGGGACCACCCACGGTCGGCTCCTGGCGATGAACTCGTCCACCGCCAGGTCCCGGAGGTACTCGCCGTTCAGGTGGTCGAGCTTCCGAACGTCGAAGAAGGCCGGAGCGTGGTTCACGTCCTCCAGGCGGAACTCGCCCACCAGCACGTCCAGGCCGACCTTCTCCCGGTCGCCCGACGGGCTCCAGCCCAGCAGGGCCAGGTAGTTGCGGAACGCCTCGGGCAGATAGCCCTGGTCCCGGTAGGACTCGACCGCCACCGGGTCCCGACGCTTCGAGAGCTTCTTGCGCTGCTCGTTCACCAGCATCGGGAGATGGGCGTAGACCGGCAGCGCCGTGCCCAGGCCAACGCCGGCGGCGTCCAGCGCCCGCCACACCAGGATCCCCTTCGGCGTGCTGGGCAGGAGGTCCTCACCCCGGACGACGTGGGTGATCTGCATGTCACGGTCGTCGACCACGTTGGCCAGCACGAAGAGCGGCTGGCCCGAGGACTTCACCACCACGAAGTCCTCCATGGCCTCATGGGGGAACGACACCTCGCCCCGGATGACGTCGGCGACGACGGTCACGCCCTCCGTCGGCGTCCGGAAGCGCAGCGCCCCGCTCCCCCGGTCAAGCCCGCGCTCGCGGCAGTGTCCGTCGTAGCCGGGGGTGGCGTTCCCCCGGGTCCGCGCCACCACCTGCTCCCGGGAGCAGTCGCACGCGTAGAGGTAGCCGGCTTCCCACAGGGCGTCCGCCGCCGCCTGGTAGCGCTCCCCGCGCTCGGACTGGCGGAACGGGCCCTCGTCGGGCTCCATCCCGAGCCAGGCCATGGCCGAGCGGATGCCGTCGACCCACTCCTCGCGGTTGCGCTCGGCGTCGGTGTCCTCGATCCGCAGGACGAAGACGCCGCCCTGCTGGCGGGCGAACAGCCAGTTGAACAGGGCGGTGCGGGCGCTGCCCACGTGGAAATAGCCCGTCGGGGACGGGGCGAACCGGACCCGGGGGGTCCCCACCCCCGGGGCCTACTCGTCCTCGACGAGCGAGATGGCGCCGGTGGGGCAGCTGTTGACCGCTTCCTCCAGCCGGTCGCGCAGCGCCTCGGGCGGGTGCTCATCGAGCACGTAGAGGATGCCGTCGTCCCGCACCTCGAACACCTCGGGCACGATGCCCATGCACACCGCGTTGCTGGCGCACACGTCCATGTCGACGACGACCTTCACTCGCTTCCTCCTCGGTCGAGCCCCCTGTCCCGGCGCCTCAATGCCGTAGTTCCGGGACAGATCGCATCGCAGCATATCGGCCGCCCGCCGCCTGTCCTCGGCAATGCGGGCCCGATGCGCGCCGCCCGATGCGGGCCGGCCGCCGCCGCCCGATGCGCGCCGCCCGATGCGTCACCCGCCCGACCAAAGGCGGCACAATGAACGCCAACGGGACGTGCGCCGGCGGCGCGATCCCGGCCGGACACGAGGAGGTCAGCATGCTCAAGGGGTTCCGCAATTTCATGACGCGTGGCGACTTGGTGGTAGTGGCCGTCGGCCTGGTCGTGGCCCTCGCCTTCTCGACCCTCATCAAGGCGTTCACCACAGCCGTCATCCTGCCGCTGGTGAACCGGGCCCAGGGCTCGCACCCCATCGCCCTCGGCGTCCAGCTCGGCACGAAGGGCAGCACGAGCACGTACCTCAACTTGGGCACGCTCGTCTCGGCCATCGTCTACTTCCTCGTGTTCATGGCGGTGGTCTACTTCGTCATCGTCGTGCCCTACCGCCGCGTCCAGGCCCGCCGGGGGGTCACGGCCTTCGGCGACCCGGCTCCGGCCAAGTCCTGCCCCTACTGCCTGTCCGAAGACCTCCCGCTGGCCGCGACCAAGTGCCGCTACTGCGCCAGCGAGCTCCCGACTTCGCCCGGCGTCCCGATCGCCTGAAGCGTCCCGATCGCCTGAAGGGGAGGGCCGCCCGCTGCACCCCCAGGTCGGCGCGGCGGCACTGGTCGGCGTGCCCGGGTCGGCGTGCCCGGGCCAGCACGGCCGGACCGTTCAGCGCCGGGCGGCGGCCAGGAGCGACGTGAGGAGCTCCCGGTCGTCCATGATGGGCACGTCGGCCAGGAACATCTTGCCGTAGCGCTCGAAGTACATGAGCTGCTTGCCGAGCAGGAAGGCGCCCCGGTCGAAGTCGGACATGAGCCCGCCCGCCTCGCCGGCGATGCGCCGCATCCGACGCTGGTTGCGCAGCTGGCGGAGCATGGACCCCACCGAGCGACCGTGGGCGAGGGCGCCGGTGGCCCGGGCGGCCTGGATCTGCGGCGCCTCCACCAGGGCGGCCAGGCTGACCTCGCCGAAGGGGCGGGTGAGGGTTGGCTCGATGAGGCTCCGGATGAACGCGGTGAGCTGCTCGTCGGTGAGCCCCAGGCCCTCTTGGATGGCCCGGCCGTAGGTGCGGGTCAGGTGGGCGGTGACGTCCGGCCACGCCGCCTCGTCGCCCAGCACGGCGTCCAGGATCCGCAGGAAGAAACGGTGCGTCTCGTCGTCCAGGCGACCGACGATGCCCCAGTCGATGATGCCGAGGCGGCCGTCCTCCAAGAGGAGCAGGTTGCCGGCGTGGACGTCCCCGTGGAACGCCCCCCACCGCACCGTCGTGACGAAGAACCCGCGCACCACCTCGGCCACCAGGGGCGCCGGGTCGTGCCCCAGCTCGCGCACCCGGGCCAGGTCGTCGATGGGGACGCCGTGGAGAAGCTCCATGGTGAGGACGCGTTCCCCCGACAGGTCGGGATGCGGCTCGGGCACCACCAGCCGGTGAAGGCCGACCTCGGCCAGCAGGTGCCGGAAGTGGGCCAGGGCCCGGGCCTCGTTGCGCAGGTCCAGCTCCTCGGCGAGCTGCTGGCGGAGGCCGTCGAGGAGCTGGAGGATCGACCCGGCCATCTGGTCGCCCGTCTCCCGGGCCAGGATCTCCAACAAGGGCTGCATCAGGTCGAGGTCGGTGGCCACCAGCAGCTCGATCCCCGGCCGCAGCACCTTGACCGCCACCTCCCGCCCGTCGTGCCGGCGGCCCCGGTAGACGACGGCGATCGACGCCCGCCCGATCGGTTCGGGGTCGAGCTCGCAGAACGCTTCGTCGAGATCCATCCCGAGGTCCTCCTCGACCTGGGCCCGGACCTGGGCAAAGGGGACCGGTGGGCCGGTGTCGAGGCTGGCGCGCAGCTCGCCCGCCATCTCGTCCCCGAAGAGCCCGGGTGACGAGGCGATCATCTGGCCGAACTTGGTGAACGTGCCCCCCAGGTCCTCGAAGGCCAGCCGCAGGGGGCGGGCCACCACCTCGGCCGGCAGCACCCCGTGGCCGAGCTGGCGGGCCTGCCGGAGCAGGAGCGGCCCCATCCGGGTCCCCATGACCCGCCCGATGCGCAGCCCGCGTCCGGCCAGTTGACGCCGGCTGGGGACGGGCAGGCGCCGGCGGTGGACCCGGGGGACCGGCGGTCCCGGCCCGCCGCCGGGCGGTACCTGGGCGCCGCCGGGCGGTCCCGGCACCACGCCGCCCTACCTCCCCGCCGCCAGCTCGGGCAGGACCGTCGTCCGCGGCGCGTCGCCGTAGCGGGCGTCGAGCTCCCGGTCGGCTCGCTCGGCCCGGCGCCCGTCGAGATCCTCGACGGGCGACACTCCCC
>JBOGGE010000220.1:0-1942 GCA_050743865.1 Acidimicrobiales bacterium | reverse complement strand
CACGTGGATCTTTCCGGAGACGACGTCACCGAATGAATGAGCGGCTCAGAAGAGATCTACTATCACTACCTAGAACAGCGCTACACCACCACAAGCTACACCCGCCTAAAAGCCCGCCAATCCCTCGACCTGGCCTTCGACGTGGCCTAGCTCCTCCGCGCCTGACGTCCCGGAGCCGGCCGGGGCCGACGGAGCGCCTTCAGACGTCCCGGACGTCGACGCGCCGCGTCGCGCCTTGTCACACTGGCCTTGCAAGAAGATCCTGGACGCGGCCGACCCCGGTGTGCCACCCTCCCGGGTGACATGACGCCCGGATCTGGCTGGAAAGTCCTGCCCGAGTCGCGCCGATCTCACACGGTGCTTGCCCGGGTCGCCGCGCTCACCGCCGGTCTGGTGCTGCCGTTGGTGGCCGTCACCGCGGCGACCCCGACCAACGCCGGTGCGGCCAGCGTCCCGGCGGCCAGCGTCCCGGCGGCCAAGACCGCCTACTGGCTGGTGGCCTCGGACGGCGGCCTGTTCGGCTTCGGGGGAGCCCCCTTCTACGGCTCCATGGGGGGCCGGCACCTCAACGAGCCGATCGTCGGCATGGCCGGCGCCCCGACAAGCACGGGCTACTGGGAGGTGGCGTCCGACGGCGGCATCTTCACCTTCGGGAGCGCCCAGTTCTACGGGTCGATGGGCGGCCACCCGCTCAACCAGCCGGTCGTGGGCATGGCCGCCACCTCCACCGGGGCCGGCTACTGGGAGGTGGCGTCCGACGGGGGGATCTTCTGCTTCGGCGACGACCAGTTCCACGGGTCGATGGGCGGCCACCCGCTCAACCAGCCGATCGTCGGCATGGCCGCCATGCCCACAGGCGGCGGCTACTGGGAGGTGGCCCGGGACGGTGGCATCTTCGCCTTCGGCAGCGCCCAGTTCCACGGCTCGATGGGCGGTCACCCGCTCAACCAGCCGATCGCCGGCATGGCCGCCATGCCCACAGGTGGCGGCTACTGGGAGGTGGCCCGGGACGGGGGGATGTTCACCTTCGGCGACGCCGGCTACCACGGGTCGCTGGGCGGCCGCCCCCAGAGCCGCCCGGTCGTCGGCATGGCCGGGATGTTCAGCGGCGGGGGCTACTGGCTGACCGACGACAACGGCCTGGTCGACAACTTCGGCACAGCGACCTACTGGGGCTCGGCCCCCCAGGTGCTGAACGACCCCGTGGTCGGGATCGCCACCGCCGTCGGCGACGGCGACCCGTCCAACGGCGCCTACCAGTCGGGCTCCTACGGCTACGACGTCTCGGTGTACCAGTGCACGAACCTGCCCCCGCCGCCCCACCAGGTCGGCGTGGTCGAGGTGGACGGGAGCTCGGGCGGGGCCACCAACCCGTGCCTGGCGACAGAGGCCCGATGGTCCGGAGGCGGGCTCAACCTGTACACCTTCCTCACCTACGGCACCACCCCCACCTCGCCGGACACCGCCTGCGCCACAACCCACACACCGGCCGGCTGCAACTTCGGCTACAACACTGCCGTGGCCGCCTTCGGCTCGGCCCAGGCCGCCGGGATCGACGCGCTCGTCCCGTGGTGGCTCGACATCGAGCCGACAGGCCACTGGTCCTCGAACGTCACAGACAACGCGGCGATGGTCCGAGGAGCCATGGACGCCCTCCACTTCTTCGAGGGTGTCAACAGCGTCGGCTTCTACTTCAGCGCCACACTGTGGCAGACACTGATGGGCAGCTTCAATCCCTCGGGGCCCCTTTGGGTGGCGTCGTGGGGGATGACACCGGGCGACACCTGCACCAGCGGGCGCGCCAAATCGGCCGCCGCCGGTCACCCGTGGCCGTCCGGTCCGGTCGAGCTGGTCCAGTACTCGAACAACGTCGGCGGCTACGACGGCGACTACGCCTGCTGAGCGGGGGCCCCGGCCCTACCCCACCCCGGCCGTGTCGTTG
>JBOGGE010000219.1:0-1953 GCA_050743865.1 Acidimicrobiales bacterium | reverse complement strand
CGTCGCCGGCATGTCCGGCGCCGGCACTGCCCGCCCGGTGCAGGTCCGCCCGGTGCTCGCTTGCCCGCGCCCGCTCGTCCTCGGCCAGCGCCCGGGCGTCGCTCACCTGGGCCAGGGTGTCCTCGATCTCCGCCCGGCCGTCGCCGCCTGGATCCTCCGGCGAGCCGGCCAGCTCGGCGTGGAGCCGGGCCCGGTGCTCGGAGGCCTGCGCCCGGTGGTCGGACGACCGGGCCCGGTGCTCGGCCGCCCGCTGGTCGCCACCGCCGCCGCCGTCGAGCGCGGTGGCCGGCGCCGCCTCTTCGGCCTCCTCGGCGGTGAGCGGGGTGGCGATGTCCTCGAGCTGCATGCCCTCGGCCCGCACGCCGAACACCAGTTCGGTCACCGCCCCGGCCGCCATGAGCACCGAACCGATCAGGAAGGCCACGCCGACCAGCCCCCGGGATCCGGTGCTGATCAGGGGGCCGAAGAGCAACGGGCCGGCGATCCCACCCACGGCGGTGCCGATGGCGTAGTACAAGGCGATGGAGAGCGCCCGCGTCTCCATCGGGAAGATCTCCGAGGCGGTGAGGTAGGCGGCGCTGGCCCCGGCCGAAGCGAGGAAGAAGGTGCCCATGACCACGACGATGAACGTCCAGCGGTCGAAGACGCCGGTCTCGACGAACAGCCCGGCCAAGAGCAGCCCCAGGAGGGCGGAGCCGAGGTAGGTCCCGGTGATCATGGGGACCCGACCGACGGTGTCGAACAACCGGCCGAGCAGGAGGGGGCCGAGGAAGTTGGCCGCCGCGTAGAGGATGAGGAAGACCGGGGTGATGCCCGAGGCCACGTGGAAGAACTTCGACATGAGGGTGCCGAGGTCGAAGGTGATCCCGTTGTAGATGAAGGCCTGCCCGACGAAGAGGGCGACACACAGGATCGAGCGCTTGGGGTACCGCTGGACCGCCGTCGCCACGATGGTCCGGAACCCGATGGTCCGGCGCTGGCGCACGGTCAGGGTCCGTTCGACCGGCTCCAGCTCGGCACCGGTCGACTGGCGCACGTCGGCTTCGATCTGGTCGACCAGTGCCTCGGCCTGCTCCTCGTGACCGTGGATGAACAGCCAGCGGGGGCTCTCGGGGACGTGCCGCCGGACCAGCATGACCGCCGAGGCCAGGATGATGCCGAGGACGAAGGTCAGCCGCCAGCCGACGTCGGCGGCGAAGATCGACTCGTTGAGGAACAGGATGGCCAGGGCCGACCCGCCGATCGAGCCGATCCAGTACGAGCCGTTGATCACCAGGTCGACCCGTCCCCGGGCCCGGGCCGGGATCAGCTCGTCGATGGCCGAGTTGATGGCGGCGTACTCGCCGCCGATCCCGGCCCCGGTGAAGAAACGGAACAGGAAGAAGAACCAGGCCGAGAAGGACACCGCCGTCAGCGCGGTGGCCGCCATGTACAGGGCCAGGGTGATGATGAAGAGCTTGCGCCGCCCGAACCGGTCGGTCAGGTGGCCGAAGACCAGCGCCCCGACGCAGGCCCCGACGACGTAGATGGCGGCGGCCTCGCCGATGCCGGCCGAGGTGATCGAGATGCCGCTTCCGTGCTCGGTCAGGCGCGACGCCACCGAGCCGACGATGGTGACCTCGAGCCCGTCGAGGATCCACGCCGTCCCCAGGCCGACGACGATGCGCCAGTGGAAGCGGGTCCACGGCAGCCGGTCCAGGCGCGAGGGGATCTTGGTCTCGATGACCCCGAGCTGGGCGTCGTCCACGGCCGTGGTCACGGCCGCCCCGGCCCCGTCTCGGGTGCCCCCCGCCCCGTCACGGCCGCCCCGGCCCCGTCTCGGGTGCCCCCCGCCCCGTCACGGCCGCTACCGTCGGTACGTGCTGGCCTGCCGGATCCTCGGCCACCGGTACCGGTTCGGCACCGACGGGCCGGTCATGCGGTGGACCTGCCAGCGGGGCTGCGGTGCCGGCG
>JBOGGE010000218.1:0-5014 GCA_050743865.1 Acidimicrobiales bacterium | reverse complement strand
GGTGCCCGCCATGACGGGCACCCGCCCCGCGCAGTCCCAGCTGAGGGCGGAGGTTCTCAGCGGGTCAGCCGCAGATCCTCACGCCACCCGTCCCGGCGTCGACGCCCAGGCTGCCGGCACTCGAGGTCACCGAGAGCGCGCCCGAGCCGGTCACCGGTGACGACGACGCGCCGGGGACTCCGGGGGTCGTCACGCACGTGGTGCCCGATCCCGGCGCCGGCAACGCCCCGGTCAGCTTGCTCAATGTCGAGAGCGAGGGCAGGCCGCCGGACGGCAGCGAGCCGAGCGCCTTGGTCACTGTCGTGAGCGACGGCGTGCTCCCCGGGGACGGCAGTTGCCCGGTCACTGTCGTGAGCGACGGCGGGGCGCTGCCTCCGCCCGGTGCACCGCCGGAGATGCCGCCGGAAGGGACCCCGGGCAGCGTTGTCGACGGGGGCGCACCGAGCGACGGCGAACCGACCGACACCGATCCGCTCCCGCTGGCTGACGTGCCGGCGGCCGAACCGCCGGCCGAGACGCTCCCGCCCGATCCGCTAAACATCCCGGCGAGCGAGAAGTTCCCCCCGCCCGACGGGAGCCCCGGTAGGCCGGAGGGGAGCGACGGAATGCCCGGCACGCCCCCCGGCAGTGTGGGCAGCCCGGCGGCGGCGCCCGGGGTCGTCCCGGCGAGGAAGGAATGGACGGCAGCCGGGGAGATCGCCGCGCCGGAGCCCACCCCGCCGAGAACGGCCCCGACGGTGGCGAAGCCGAGGCCGCCGGCGGCGACCAGGGCGGCACCGCGAAAACGGGTGAGGGACCACCGGAGCGGACGGCGCCCCGCCGGCGGGCCGCCAGGAGCGACCGCGCTGCCGGCGACGGCGGGCAGCGGCGCGACGGACCAGACCGGTGGCGACGACGCCGGAGGCGGGTCCAGCCGGGACGTGCCGGCGCCCGGGCCGGCGCCGGGTGCCGTAGCGGGCCGGCCGTCGTGACGATCATCGATGTTCATGGGGGGCTCCTCTCGTCGGGGGTTGCTGCGCTGACCGAGGCGCGGCGCCGGGACGGCGCGGTGGACGTCCCACCGCCGCCGCCCCCGGTGCCACTTCTGCTCGGGCTCCCGGCCGCCTCATGCCGGGACGAGCACCCATCCGCCCAACTTGACCGTCGAGCCGCCGACCACCTCCGTCACCGTCTCGTGGTACGTCCCGGGTGCCGGGCCGCCGGAGACGGTGACGGTCGTGCGGAGGACCACCCGGGTCGGCGGACCGGCTGGCGCGTCGATCTCCACGTCGAGCGGCGAGCCGTGGCCGGTCACCGAGCCGCCGAGGAGCGGCGCCGGCATCGCCAGGCCGGGCGAGGAGATCGCCGCCCACCAGGCGCCCTGGTCCTGCCGGGCGGCGCGCAGCCCGCCGAAGTAGCCCTCGAGGGCCGCCGCCTCGAGGTAGAGCGGACCCGGGGACTGCTCCCACCCCCTCGACGGCGCGCCGGTGATCGTCATGGTGCCCATCGGCACTTCGTTCTGCTCGAGCGTCAGGCCCTGGGCGCCGAGCGCCGCCGGGACCGGCACCGAGTAGGAGGCCGGGTCCGCCACCTGGTCGACGCGCGCCGTGCCACGATCCGGCGGGGAGAACCCGGCGGCCGGGCGGGCGCTCTCCCGGGGGACGCTGGACCGCTCCGTCGCCCACACCAGCAGCCGGCTGGTGGTGAAGAAGAGGGCGTTGGTCGGGTAGCAGGTGTCGAGCACGAGCGTCGGCGTCACCCGGCCGGGGATGGCCGTCCCCTGGGGGACGACCTGGAGATGCCCCACGACGAAGGTCGTCGTCCGGCAGGCCGTTCGGTAGACGATCCTGTCGCCGGGGCGCAGGCCGCCCAGGTGGACGAAGTAGCTGACGTCGTGGGCGAGGAGCACCGAGGTGCCGGACTGGCCGGGCCACACCGACGATGCGGCGTGCCCGACCGCCACGCTCAGCTCGGCGTCGCTGGTCCCCTCCTCGACCGGCGCCGTCAGGTGCAGCGCCGGGACGTGGAGCGCCCCGGCCAGCTGGCCCGGGCCGGCCGCGCTGACCACGCAGGCCCGGTGCCGGTGGCCGGCGGTTCGGACAGCCGCCGAGCGCTCGACGGCCAGCAACCGGCTCCCGGCCCGGCTGGCGTGGACCTGCCATCCGCCGACGTAGCCGAGCGCGCCGAGGGCCGCCCAAGCCATCACCACCCCCAAGCCGGTCACGAGGGCTCGACGGCCGCGGGAGCCACGACCGCCGCCGGCGGACCGGTGCCCCACCCTGCCGCTCGCCATCAGTCATCCCAGTGGATGGAGGGATCCGGCCCTGGGAACGGGGTCTGGATGGGAGACGTCGGGGGAGTTGCCGCCGGGCCCGGTCCGGGACCAGAGGGGGAACAGAGGAGACCCCGGATCCCGGGCCCGGCAGCAGGTGGGCTCACCAGCGGTGCCTGGCGGCCTCGGCCGGCCAGGTGCGCCAGAGGCAGCAGTCGCCTGCGGGCAACCAGCCCGAGGCCGGTGAGCAGCGTGAGCAACAAGAGGGCGATGGGCAGCGGACCGGCCCACGGCTCTCCGGTGTGAACTGTCGTGGCCCCGGTGACCGGCGGGGGCGGTGCCGGGGTGGGGGTGGCGCTACTTGCGCTGGCCGCCACGGGCACGGCGACCGGCGCGCTCCCGGTGGCGCTGGAGGAGGCAGCGCCGACGTGGAGGTCGATCCCGCCACCGGTACCGGAGGTCCCGGCGCCGACCCCCTGGAGGGCGTCGATCGTCACCCCTGTCGCCGCCGCCGTGCCGCCGGTGCCACCACTGCCCGTCGACGACCCGGCGCCGACGGCGACGGTCGTGGCCAGCGGGGTGCCGGCCAGGAACGTCTGCGAGGCCCCGGGGGCGATCGACACGTTCTGCGCGCCACCCACCGGCGGATCGAGGGCGACGGTGACCGCCGCCGGCGAGTCGGCGTTGTCGACGGTGCCGCTCGACAGGTCGACGCTCGACTGCACGTTGGCCTGGCCGACCTGCACGGTGAGGAGGGGACCGCTCTCGGCGCCGAGCCCCGTCAGCAGGGACAGCCGGACGCCGGCGTTCTCGGACACGGCGGAGACGGTCGTGCCGCTGACGGCGACGGTCGAGGTGGAGGCGCCGGCTGTCGCCTCGAGGAGCGAGGTGACGGACCCGCCCAGGCCCTTGGCCACGTCGGCCAGGACTGTCGACAGCGGCAACCCGGCGGCCGGGAGCGGGGGCAGGGTGCCGAGAACGGTGGTGAGCTTTGTGGCCAGCGCCGAGCCCGGGACCACCTGGGTGGGGGCCAGGCCGGCCGGCGACGCCAGGCTCAGGGTCGCCACCTGACCGGTCGCCGACGCCGCCGGGCTGCCGGAGGAGCTCTCGGAGGCCGACGCCGCCGAGCATGCCAGGCCGAGGGCGAGCAGGGAGCCGAGCGGGGCGGGGAACGGGTCAGCCGGCTGGGCGCACGCCCGGTTGGCGGCCTGGGACCCGCCGGCCGTCGACACCGTGGCCTTAGCGTCGGACACCAGCCCCGGCGTCACCTCGCCGACGCCCTCGGCGGCGACCGGTGATCCGCTGCCGGCCGACACCTTCGACGTGCCACCCACCAGGCTGGTGCCGCCGATCGAGATCTTCATCCCATTGCCGGCGGCGGTCACCGCGTACGGCGTGGCGCTGGAGGCCCCGGCATGCGACAGCGGCAGCGGCTCCGCCATCCCTCCGGCCGCAACCGCACCCAAGACCCCTGCGACCGCACCGATCAGCAATCTCTTGCCCACGGGTCCCTCTCTCGCTTCGTCGTCGGTGCCACCGGCCGGAAGTCACCGGCTGGACGTCGCCGGCTGGACGTCGCCGCATCACGCAGTGCGGTGAACGGAGAACGGCATCGGGGCGGCCACCTTTCGGCCGCCCTGGAGAATCTGCGCGAGGCCACGCCACCGCCGGCGCCGGCCGCTGGCGGACGAGCCCCTGCCCGCCGCTCCCGTCCCCGTCAACCCGGCTGCCCGCCGATCTCGAACCGGCCGACACGGTTGCCCGCCGGGGGGACGGGGTATCGTCTCCGACGTGTAACAGAACGGTCCTCCCGCTGCACTGAGGTCCAGCGCACGGGGTCGGCGCCAGCGCCGACAGGCACGTGGGGGAACGACACGTGGGGGAACAGTGCACCAGTCACTGACGGTCGAGCGGCGAGCCACCGGCGCCGCCCAGCTGGACGGCGTCGTCGACATCTCCCGTGACCGCGATCTGGTGGAGCGGTGCCAGGGCGGTGACCAGTCGTCGTTCGCCGAGCTGTACGACCGTTACCACCGCCGGCTCCTCCGTTTCTGCCTCCGTCGGCTCCACCAGCCGAACGATGCCGAGGAGGCGGTCCAGGAGGCCTTCACCCGGGCCTGGCGAGCCCTCCCCCGGTTCGGCGGCGAACGACGCTTCTACCCATGGCTCACCGTGATCGCCGGCAACGTGTGCACCGACATCCTGCGGCGGCGGTCGCGGCTGGTACCCATGGAAGAGCTCCCCCTGACCGTCAACGACTACGGGGAGGACGTCGACGCCGCCCTCCTCCGCCAGGTCGACCTGACCATGGCCACCGAGGCCCTCAGCCACCTGTCCGAACGCCACCAGCGGGTCCTCCGCCTTCGGGAGAGCTCCGGCTGGTCCACCCAGCGGATCGCCGAGCAGGAAGGGGTGGCGGTCCCAGCCGTCGACACCTTGTTGTGGCGGGCACGCCAGGCCCTGAAGCGGGAGTTCGTGGCGCTGGCCGAGGCGTCGGGCAAGCTGGGGGCGGCGGCCGGTTGCTCGCTGCTGGCGCTCCGGAGGTTCGGTGCCCGGCACGCCCTCCAGGCGGCCTCCCGCCTGCCGGTCCCCGCCTCGCTGACCTCCGGCCGGGGCCCCGGTGCCATCGTCGCCTCGGTGGCGCTCGCCGGGGCGGCCATTGCCGGCGGGGGGGTCGCCCTGGTCACGTCCGGCTCCGGTCACGCCCGGCCGAACCCCCCGGCGGCGACGTCGGCCGGGGTCAGGCCCGTCCCGTCGTCGGCC
>JBOGGE010000217.1:0-1567 GCA_050743865.1 Acidimicrobiales bacterium | reverse complement strand
GTGCCCGCCCTGCGCCGTCGCCTGGCCGTGGCCCATGGCCGTAGAGACCGAGTGGTCCTGCCTGCGCACCGACGGCACCTGGCACGCCACGTACTGGGTGGCCGAGTGGCCCCGGGTCGACGTGGGGCCCGACTTCCTCGGACCTCTCCTTCTGGGGTCGACCCGGCGGACCGTGTCCGTGGTGATGGAGCCGCTGAGCCCCGTCCGGGCCGTCCGGCAGGCCGAGCAGGCCCGTACCGCCGACCTGGCGGACGCCGAGCTCCGGCGCCGGGGCGGCTTCCTGTCCACGGCGCGGCGGGCCAAGGAGGCGGAGCTGGCCGGTCGGCGGGAGGAGGAGCTGGCCGACGGGCACGCCTCGGTCCGCTTCTCGGGGTACGTGACCGTGACCGCTCCCGATCGCCAGCTCCTGGCTGCCGCCTGCGAGGCGACCGAGCAGGCGGCCGGTCAGTGCCGGCTGGAGCTCCGCCGCCTGTACGGCGACCAGGAGCGCGCCTTCGCCTACAGCCTCCCCCTGGCCCGGGGACTGTCCTGACGGGTCGGAAGGCCGGCGGGGCGGTGCCCGCCGGCGGCGACGGGAGAAGTGGTCGGCGGCTTTGCCGGCTCGTGTGCGTGGGTAGGAACTGTTCCCGGCGTCAGCGCATTGCCCTCCCCCGAGAAGCCCTTCGGGCCGCTCGGTTCACCGCCTCACCAGAGGTGGAGCGGTCACCGTACCGCTCCTCGTGAGCACGGCGTCCTGCCGCCCCTGCACGTCACCCCGTAATCCGGTTGATCGGCGCCCCTCGACTGGCGCCCTCCCCTACCTTGCCATCTTGCCGGACCGAAGAACGGCCGTGCCCCGAAAGCCGGGTCGCCGGCGCGCTACTCGCGTGGCCACGCTCGTTCAGGATGCGGTGGGGTGGTTGACCATCCAGCGGATCCCGAAGCGATCCAGGACGACGCCCCAATAGGCGCCCCACGGCATGTCGGCCATAGGGGAGCCTTCCGAGCCGCCCTCAGAAAGACCGCTGTACAGGCGATCGGCCGCTTCCCTGCTGTCCACGTCGAGGCAGATGGTCGTGTTGTTGCCGATGCGGGTCTCGTGGCCCATCGACCGGAGCATGTCCGTCGCCATAAGCACATGGCCGGCGATGATCGGCAACTCGGCGTGCATCACCAGATCGCCCTCGGCGGCGGGGAGTCCACCGGGTCCGGCGGACGGCATGTCCGAGTAGCGGCTGAGCATGGTGACCTCGGTGCCGAAGGTCTGGGCGTAGAAGGCAAACGCCTCCTCTGCCTGCCCCTGGAAGTTGAGGTAGGTGTTGACACGTGCCACGTGGAGCTCCTGGATCGGGGACGCCGGCGGCGCCCACTTCATCGTTCACCATTACCGACGTCACGTCCACGGGAACGTCGCCGCCGCGCCGATGCGGCCCGGACCGGCGCGGCGGCCCTCGGATGACGCCGCCCAGCCGGATCGGTGCCCTCCCGGCCCACCAGGTCACCACCCGTCACCTGGGTGCCGCCTACCCGCTGCTGGCCGAGGGCGGGCTCGGCCACCGGGGGGTCCTGGTCGGCCACGACCTGTTGG
>JBOGGE010000216.1:0-6908 GCA_050743865.1 Acidimicrobiales bacterium | reverse complement strand
CCGTCAGATGATCGAGCGTCGGCAGCGAGCGGAGATCTCCTTCTTCGTCGATCTCCAGGTCACACGCCGTCCTCGGTCGGAACCCCCGGTCCAGCAACGAGCGGATCTCCCAACGAGCGGCGGTCGCCAACAGCTCGGCAGCCGGGTCAACCAGGCCGTAGGAGGCAAGCTGGTCGAGGTCGAGCACGAAGAAGGCCTCGATCTCCCGCGCCACGTACTCGGTCCGGTGGAAGGGCACCGACCCGTAGCCCTCGCTGGCGCCCCCCGTGTCCTTGGTCGAGTGGCGAACCTCGTCCCGCTTCACCCCGCCCGAGATGGCCTCGCGCACGTCGCGAGCTTCGGCGAACGCCGTCACAGCCCGCGCGATCTTGGGCTGCCCCGGCCAGACCTTGTCGGGCTCGGCGAAGAACACCCCGTGGACGAGGCACATCGGGTCCATGGCGAAGACGGCGGTTGCGATGTCCCGGGGCGACAGCGGCGTGTCATCCCTCAAGTCGAGCCGCTCCCGGATCACGTCCCTCATGCCGGTCCCGTCGAGCGTTGCGTCCTTGACGAAGGCGGCGGCGAGCCGGTGAGCCTCGGTCCGGCTGGAGGTCAGGTAGGAGCCCTGACCGTCGACCACCCGCACGTACGGCAAGCCCGAGAAGGCGGCCACTGGGCGCTCGGCGCCATCGTCCCAGGCGACCGCTTCCAGGCGATTGGCCATCGACTGGGCGGACTCGAGCACCAGGCACCGCTGCCACCCGTCCGCACCGATCGGCCGATCGAAGAGGGCTGCCCCGATGTCGGGGAACCCCGTCGGCTGGAACCGGCTCCCGGCCACCGGCCGCATCGGGACACGCAACAGCTCACGGTTCGGCATCGTCGACCTCCTCGGTCTGTGGATCTTCGGGTCCTTCGCCAGGTCGTTCCCGGCCAACCTCGGGCATCTCGGGGTCGGGCGGGCAGGAGCGCCGCAGGAGCCGCGCACCGGTCCGCGGCGACAGGGGGAAGAGCAGCGCCGCCGCCAGCCGGCGGGCACCTCGGTGGTCGAGCCCTACCTCGGAGCTCTGGGTGGCCACGGGGTCGAGCCCGGCAATGCGGAGGCGGCGCAAGGCACCGCCGACCACCACCTGGCCCCGTCCGGCGGCCAGGAGCGGCACCCACTCGGGGCCAGGACGCAGGTGGACGGGGGGCGGGAGCCGGTCGGGCGGAGCCGGGACCGTCCCTCGACCGGCCTGGTTCCTCCAGCGGGCTGTCAATGGCTGCCGGGTGTAGAAGGGACCGAGGACGGCGAGCGCGGGCGGGATCGCCACAGGGTGGGCGCCGAGCTCCGCCGCACCCGGCCACCGGACGTCGACGCGCTGGCGCCAGTCCAAGAGCATGCACGCCGCCAGCAGGGTGGCCAATCGATCCTCGTCCAGGGTGCCAGCCACCAGGGCGGCGACGTCGAGGAGCTCTGCGCTGCGCCCGCGAGCGAACCCGGTCGGCAACCCAGGGCCCGGGTCCGGCCCATTGTCCGGCCGAACGTCCTCGCCCAGACGACGGTGCGCGGCCAGCACGTCCACCGCCCGGCGGACGTGGGCAGCGACCAAGACGTCGACGACCGACCGCACCCCGAGGCCCTCCACCCGGGAGGTCGAGGTCCACTGGGGCCGGTCCCGCTCGTCGAAGGCGACAGGACCGAGCATGGCCCGCAGGCTCGCCGGGACGGCAGGTCCCCCTTGACCCCGGTCGTGGCAGGAGGCCAATGCGATGGCCAGGCGAAGCTCGGCGCCGTCTTCCCACGCCGTCGTCCCCGCCTCCGAGAGCAGGGCGGGGACCCACAGTCGGGCCGACGGGCCGGACACGGGACCCGCCGCGGACTCCTCACGGAAGCGGCGGGCACGACCGACCGCGATCTCGAGACGGGAGACCTCGACCAACGTCTCGGCAAGTGCCCCCGGGTGGCTCTGGGTCACCCGGTAAGACGCCATATCGACCTGCCGCAGTGCGTGGCGAACGCCGGCTGGGGGACTCCCGCCGCGGCGCACCCGGTTCAGCCAGGGGTCGAGCTCCGACAGCGGCAGCACCGGGGAGCCCGGGCTCGCCGCGACCGAGTCGCCGCTCCGGACACCGACCCGGCCGACGGGCAGGGCGACGATCGCCTGGCCGAACCGCTCGGCCAACACGTAACGGCCGAACGCGGTGATGCCCCGGTCAACTCCCAGGGAGGATGCCGCCTTGGCGAAGTCGAGCCCGGTGCGGGCGTGCCGCCCCCGCCAATCGATCCTGCCCTCGGCCATCAGCCGGCGGACTTCGGAAAGTGAGGCGAACTGTTCCCACAGTGGCAGCCAGACCTCGCCCTTCACCGCTTCGTCGGGAGCCGCCCCGGTGTAGCCAACCGAGGCGGCGTCGGCACAGAACGGCGCCGCCGACCGGCTGGTGCCTCCGACGCCCAGCCGCCGGGCCGCACCGGCCGCGAACAGCATGGAACCTTCCAACATCAAGACGTAGTCCCACGGATTGAGCACGGGAGCCGCCTTGCCACTGGCGGCAGAGTTCGTCCCGCCAGCGGCGCCGGGGTCGAACTGGCCCGGGGACTCCCGGACCCCGGCGCTCTGCCCGAGATCCTCGAGGGCGTCCCGCAGCCACGCTTGGCTCATGCGGGCGGCCTTCACCGCCTTCGTGGTGCCCGCCGCCATCACCAGCACGTCGAGAAGGCGCTGATGGAAGTTGCGCGACAGCTCCAGGCGCCCGACGTTGCCACCGGTTCCGAGCAGCGGCGGGTAGGCCAGGCCGTTCGGGGTGAGCACGACGGCGGCATCGATCCACGACACGCACTCGTCGGGCAGCTCCGACCGGCACGCCCGCACGATCTCGACCTTGGACGAGAACCGACCGAGGATGTCGCGGGCAATCCGGATCGCTCGCCGATAAATGCCGAGCCGGTCGTCGTTTGACGCCTCGATAACGTGCAGCTCACCGGCACCTTCGGGACCAAAGCCGCTGCTCTTGTTCCAGGGGCTGACGACGGGCGTCGGCCGGTAGCGGTGGAGCAAGAAGCTCTCCAGCCCCTCCTCGTCCAGGCTGCTCTCCAGGACGAAACCGTCCGGATCCCAACGTCCGGCGGCGGTCGGATCCGCCTGCTCCGCGACCACCCGGAGGACGCCGAGCGCTTTCAGGTAGGACGCCAACGGCTCGGACCGGCACCCCGGCAGGCTGACCTCGTACGGGGTCATGGCGCCGCCACTCCCACACCGTTGCCGGCGCCGACGGCGGCGCTGGCACGCCAGTCGGCCAGGCGCACCAGCGCCTCGAGGTAACCGAGCCGGAACGGTCCGATCTCGCCCAGGAGCCGCAACGCCCGCTCGGACCACGACGCCCGTCCATCGCCCGGGGCCCGACCCAGGCGCATCGGATCGAGGGAGAGACGGAGTGGCGGCGTCTCCCCACCCGGGATCTCGACCCTGGGCACGGCGTCACCCTCCTCCACCCCGAGCACCTGGTCCTCGTCATCGACCCCCAGAGCCGACCGGATCCCGAGACGGACCCGGCCGTGATGGGCGGCGACGAGGTAGACGACCAAGTCGGGCTCCTCCACGGCTCGCAGGGCGATGCCGCCGTCGCCCAGCAGGGCCAGTGCGGAGGCCAGCTCGTGACGAAATCCCCGCCGTTGATGGCGGAGCAGGCCGGAAGAGCCTGATTTTGCCCACGGACCACCGCTGGAGACGTCCCCGCGCTCGCTGTCCGGCACGAGGCGGAGCAGCGAGTCCTGGAACACCGGATGCGCCTTGCCGATGTCGTGCAGGCGACCGGCGACCGCCGCCGCCTCGAGTTGGGCGCCAGTCAGCCCTTCGGGCGCGAGGTCCCGGCTCAGCTCCCGCACCGCCTTCTCGACGTCGTCCAGATGACGGCGAAGCGTCACCCACTCCCCCACCTGGGTTGTCGAATCCCCGCCGAGCGGCTCGGTCGGGTCGGCGGGGTCCCGGACCTCGGCGCCGACGCCATCCACTGGGGGAACTGACGCCTTCGCCCGGGGTGTCCAGCCGCGCTCGGGGTCGTACCCACCGGCCGGGCCAGGGACGACGAGCACGGCACCGGGGCGAAGGACGTCGCCGGGCCCGAGCTTCACCCACTCATGTCGGCCGTGGCCGAGGTGGTCGAACCGCCACCCGTGCTGGCGTAAGAACCGCTCGGGCTCCTTGCCCAGCGGCACCGGGCACAGCTCGTCCCTCGCCAGGCGGGTGCCGTCGGGCGGACGCCCGCCGGGTCCGTCCCGCCACGCCACGAGCACGTCCCTCTCGTCCCCGTCACGGATGAACGGGCCGACGTCGACGTCGTTGCCCGACACGTCCGGCGCGGTGTCGAAGAGCCCCAGCAGGTCAGCTCGCCGAAGCACCGGCTGGTGCGAGGGGACGACGGGCACCGGCCGCTCACCCAGCATCGTCACCGTGACCTGCTGGCCCTCCATCGCCTCGAGGGCCGCCATCGCCGCCACGACGTCCTCCCGCCGGTAAGGGGCAGCATCCTTCTCGGCGATCGGGACCCACGCCAGGATCGCCTCCGGGGCCTTCCCGTCGCGATTGCAACGTCCGGCACGCTGCACGATGGAGGGCCACGGCGCGGCCTCGGTGAGGAGGACATCGGCGGAAATGTCGACGCCGGCCTCGACCACCTGCGTCGACACGACGATCCGGCCCCGGCCCCCGCCTTCCTCGCCCAGATCGAGAGCCGCAGCCGTCGCCCGCCGCCGGTCGGCCGGCCGGAAGCGCCCGTGGAGAAGGTAGACCGGCGGCTCGGCCCTCAGCTTCCGCAGGGCGTCGAAGATGCCCTGCGCCGTGGCCACCCGGTTGACGACGACCAGGGTGAGGGTGCCGGCACGGTGGAGGTCGACCGCGGCACGAGCGATCGCCGCCGGCCGGTCCTTGGCGCCGAGCTCGACTCTCCGGACACACCGCCCGGCATCGAGACGGACGGCCAGTTCAGGGTCCGACCGGTCGCCGGCGGCGAGACGAACCTCGGTCGACGACCCCGAGGTCCACGGATTGTCCACCGTCGAAAGGGCGCTTCGGTCGACGGTGGCGGACATCCACGTCGACGAGGTCCCCATCGCCGTCCCCATCGCATCCCGGAAGGCCTGGAGCTGGCGCCCGGTCGGCAGGGCCGGTCCGAGGAGCTGGACCTCGTCGAACACCCAATGGGTGCCGTTGTTCAGGACGCCGAAGTCGATGGGCCAAGCGAACGGGCTCGCCCCGTACCCGCGGTCGAGAGCACGGCTCAGGAGCATGTCTGCCGTCCCGATCACGACCGCATCGCGCTCTGGATGGAGCCGCCACTGGCGCTGACCCTCTTCCCGCCCTCCCATCACGACGTGCACCAGCACCTCGCCGTCGAGTCCCAGCCGGTGAACCCACTCGCTGATCACGCCCTCGACCTGCTCGGTCAGGGTACGCATCGGCTCGCAGAAGACGAGCCAATGGGGCGTCGAGCGACGCACGTGGGGGTCAGGGTGGAAACGGCGCCGCCAGAGCCAGGCGAAGAAGACCCCGGCGGTCTTGCCGGCCCCCGTCTCCACGGCCAGGAGCTCGGGCAACCCGTCATCGGCGAGGCGGCGCTGGTAGGGGTACGGGCGGCTGCCGGAGGCCCGGACCACCACTTCCGCAAAGCTTTCGGGCACTTCACCTCCGGCCGCTCGCACGACGACAGGGAACCAGGGGGGTGTGACAACGGCAGCGAGACGCCAAGAACCTCTCATCGCTTCAACGGTGCCCTAGTTCGATGAAAGATTATTGGTTTCTAACATGGTTGGCAAGTATGCTACGCGGACGCCGTACCGCGTATACTCAGAAAATGCATGATCGCCACCTTCTCCCACTCCGGGAGCGAAGGCACGAACTGGACCAACTGAAGAGCGCCGCCACCGCTGCAGCCGGTGGCCGCCCGCAACTCGTCGTCCTCTCCGGCCTTCGCCGGGTGGGAAAGACCTTCCTCCTCCAGCACCTGGAACAGGAGATCAGGACGTCGTCGCCGGTCGTGTACTTCGAAGCTACGCAAGCGGGGGAAGCGGCGGAGCTTCGGCGCTTCCGTCAGGCGCTCGATCGTGCGCTCGGAGCGAGCGAGGCGCCGCCGTACCCGGCGTTCTCGAGCTGGGAGCAGGCACTCCAGTTCTGTGCCTACCTGGCTCGGGAGCGGCCGCTAACGGTGATCATCGACGAGGTCACCTACCTCATGTCGTCCACGCCTGGGTTCGCCAGCACCGTGCAGGCCGTATGGGACTCCATCTCGGGCACCAGCGGGCCGGCGATGGTGCTCGTTCTCGCCGGCTCGGCGGTCGGGATGGTCGGGGACGCGCTGGACTACCGGGGCGCGCTCTACCAGCGACCGACGCTCGTCCTGCGGCTCGACCCGTTCACGGCGCCCCAGGCCCACCGTTACCTCGGCGAGCCGGATCCGACCGTCGCCGTCGAGGCCTTCGCCGCCTGCGGCGGCTACCCACTCCATCTCGACGGTTGGGACACCGACCAGAAGGCCGCCGACAACCTGCTCCGGCTGGCCGGCACCCCGGGCGGGCTGCTCCTGGAGGACGGTGCGGCACTCGTCAACGGCCTGCCCGACAGTGCCCGCCGCGTGCTCATCGCCATCGGCCAGGGGAGGGCACGGCGCAGTGAGATCGTCAACGACGTGGGCATGCGCGTCGACCGCCCGATCGAGGCGGTCCAGCGAGCCCGCCTGGTGCACGGCGAGGTACCCCTTGGCGCCCCGCAGAAGACCCGGCCGCTCTACCGCATCGCCGACCCGTTCCTCCGCTTCTGGCTCCGGCTCCTCGCCAACCACGTGCAACGAATCGAGGCCGGTCAGGGAGCGGCCGTCCTCGAGCACGTGACCGGCGAATGGCAGAACCACCTCGGCGTCGTGTTCGAGACCATGGCTCGAGAGCACGCCGTCCG
>JBOGGE010000215.1:0-7367 GCA_050743865.1 Acidimicrobiales bacterium | reverse complement strand
CCGCGAACCTGCTGCGGCGCGCGGCGGCGCTCCTTCCGGCCTACGACCAGGACCGGCTCGACCTGCTGGTCGACCTCGGCGAGGCGCTGATGGACGTCGGCGAGTTCTCCGAGGCCGGAGGGGTGCTCCGCCAGGCGATCGCCGCTGGCAACGACACCGGAGACCACCGCCTCCGGGCCGATGCGTCGCTCGTGCTCACGCTCGTCGAGTTCTACGCCGACCCTCCGCCGGACTGGTCACAGCGGGCGGCCCGCATCGCCAGCGGCGCGATTCCCGTGTTCGAGCTCATGGGCGACGACGCGGGCCTGGCGAAGGCGTGGCGCGTCCTCGGCGCCGTCCATGCGAACGCGCTCCGCTACGGCCAGGCGGCCCAGGCGGTGGCGCGGGCGACCGAGCACGCCCGGGCGGCCGGCGACCTCCGCCAGGAGCGGCGCAACGCGTCGTCGTTCGCCGTCGCTGCCGTCTACGGGCCGACGCCCGTGCCCGAGGCGATCGAGGAGTGCTCGCGCATCGTGGCCGACGCAACCGGGGATCGCCGCACCGAGGGCCTCGTCCTCGGCGCCCTCGCCCACCTTGAGGCGATGCGCGGGGAGTTCGACCGCGCCCGCGAGCTGTCGGCCCGGGCCCGCTCGACGCTCGAGGAGCTGGGAAACAGCGTGCTCGCGGTCTCGACCTCGCTCGAGGCCGGGGCGGTCGAGCTCCTCGCGGGCAACCCGGCCGAGGCCGAGCGCCTCATCCGAAGCGACGTTTCAGAGCTTGAGCGGATGGGCGCCGCCTACCTGCTCTCGACCACGACGGCGCTCCTCGCGCAGGCCGTCGCCGCCCAGGGCCGCGACGCCGAGGCCGCCGAGCTCGTGGAGGCGGGCCTTCGCGTGACGGGCGACGACGACGTCGAGTCGGCGGTGCTCCTGGCGTGCGTACGCTCGGGCCTGCTCGTCCGCGCGGGAGATGCCGCCGCGGGGATCGTAGAGGCCCGGCGGGCGACCGCGCTTCTGGACGGCGCCGACGCGCCGGTCACCCGCGCCGAGGCGCTCCTGGCCCTGGCCGAGGCATGCGAGGCCGGCGGCGACGCCGGAGCTGCGGCGGCGGCACGCGAACGGGCCGCGAGCGAGTGCCGGGCCAAGGGCTATCTGGTTGCCGTGGAGCGCGCGGCCCGCTAGGGGCGCCAGCGACCGTTGGTCGACGAGAGGACGACGATCTGGACGTCGCCCTTCTTGAGCTTCTTGCGGCTGACCACGCAGGGGTCGGGCGACGCCACGCCGGGAGAGCCGGTGCAGTTCGCGACCGCGACGCTGTCGTGGTACATCGGGATCTTCTTGATCTTCGTGTGCTTGGGGATCTCGGACTTGTCGAGCACGAAGACGAACCGGAGCGGGTTCCCCGGATCGAACGTCGAGCCGATCGTGATCGTCGAGACCTGGCCGAAGCAGATCCCGTACGGGGCGCAGAACTGGCCGGGGGCGGCGTCCGCCTCGGACAGCTCCGTCGACGTGCCGATGTCGGTCGCGGGCACCTCGGCCGTCGTCACCTGCGGGTTCGTCGTGGTGGCGCCGCTGCCGGGATCCGTCGTCACCGTGTCGCCGGCCGGAAGAACCCACTCCGACAGGGCGTCGGGCGACGGCGGCACGACGCCGATGGTGGCGCTCGGGAACTGCGGGTCGGCGTGCTCGGCCTGCCAGTGAGACGTCACCGTCATGGTGCCGGGCGTGCTCGGAGCGGTCATGAGCACCGACAGGTCGATCTCGCCGCCGGGGCCGAGCATCCCGAACTTGCACTCGACGGTGTGCCCGTGCTCGAGGACGCAATCGTCGCCTGGGATGGCCTGCACGAAGGTCGCCCCGTCGGCCAGCTCGAGCCTCAGCTCGACGTCATGGACGCCCACCGGCCCGGTGTTCGTGAAGGTCGTCGTGAAGGCGGCCGTGTGCCCGACCGTCACCGGGTCGGGGCCTCCCATCATCGTCGCGCTGACGGTCGCATCGGAGCCGGCGGCGATTGGCGCGGTGAGCGCGGTCGCGACCAGCGCTGCGAGGATGATGATCGGCCGCCGTAGACGCACGAAGCACATGCTCGCACGCCTTTCGGAATCCGTCAAGCTGGAAGCGGCGCCGGCGGCACCCGGTCGACGCCGGCGATGCGGTAGGCGTCGGCCTCGTCGAGCGTCTCGTGCTCGAGCAGCGCGCGCGTGAGCGCCTCGAGTTGCTCGCGGTGCTCGCCGAGCTGCTGGAGCGCGACAGCGGCGCATTCCTCGAGGATCCGTCGGGCCTCGCTGTCGACCAGCTCGCGCGTTCGCTCGGACGGCTGCGCGACCCCGGGGAAGAGCGTCGGCTCGTCGTTGGGGCCCGGGAGGACGGAGACGGGGCCGACGGCGTCGGACATCCCCCACCGCCCGGCCATCGCGCGGGCGATGCGCGTGGCCTGCTCGAGGTCGGACTCCGCGCCGGTGGTCAGGTCGCCGTAGATCAGGAGCTCGGCGGCGCGACCGCCCAGCGAGCCGACCAGCCGCCCCTTCAGGTAGTCGGAGGAGTAGCCGTACCGGTCGGTGGACGGACTCTGGAACGTGACGCCGAGCGCGCGGCCGCGCGGGATGATCGAGATCTTGCGGACGGGATCGGCTCCGGGCTGGAGCATGCCGAGGAGCGCGTGGCCCGACTCGTGGTAGGCCGTCCGCTCGCGCTCGTCCTGCGACAGCACGATCTTGCGCTCGGCGCCGAGGACGATCTTCTCGAGCGAGTCGGTGAAGTCGGCGAGCCGCACCTTCTCGTGCTCGCGCCTGGCCGCGGTGAGAGCAGCCTCGTTCACGAGGTTTCGCAGGTCGGCGCCGACCATCCCGGGCGTGCTGGCGGCGATCGCCTGAAGGTCGACGTCCTCGGCCAGCGGCACGTCGCGCGTGTGCACCTCGAGGATGAGCCGGCGGCCGGTCTGGTCGGGCGGGTTCACGGTGACGCGGCGGTCGAACCGGCCGGGACGAAGGAGCGCCGAGTCGAGCACCTCGGGACGGTTCGTCGAGGCGATCACGATGACGCCCTCCGACCCCGAGAACCCGTCCATCTCGGTCAGGATCTGGTTCAGGGTCTGCTCGCGCTCGTCGTGGCCACCAACCGAAAGGGACCCACCGCGGGTCCGTCCGATGGCGTCAATCTCGTCGATGAAGATGATCGCCGGCGCGCTCGCCTTGGCCTGGGCGAAGAGATCGCGCACGCGGCTGGCACCGACCCCGACGATCATCTCGATGAACTCGGATGCCGACACCGAGTAGAAGGGCACCGACGCCTCGCCGGCCATGGCCCGGGCCAGCAGCGTCTTGCCGGTACCCGGGAGACCCGACAGCAGGACTCCCTTGGGCATGCGGGCTCCGAGACGCTGATAGCGCTCAGGGTGCTTCAGGAAGTTGACCACCTCGGTGACTTCGTTCTCGACCTCGTCGATCCCGGCCACGTCCTCGAACGTCACCCGGGGACCGGCGTCGGGGTCGTAGCGCTTGGCCCGTGACCTGCCGAGGCCACCGATGCCTCCCGCCCCGCCGCCGGCCCGCATGCGCCGTCCGATCCAGACGATCAGTCCGACGAGCAGCAACGTGGGGAGGAGACCGACGAGCAGCTGCTCCCATAACGGTGCACCCGACGGCGGCCGTGCGTTGACGACCACTCCCTTTTCGACGAGCCGCTGGTACAGGTCGTCGTGGGCGAAGTCCGGGCGGTGGGTGTCGAAGTTGGTGACCTTCGACTCGGTCCCCGGCGGGGCGATCGCCTTGCGGAACTTGCCCTCGATCGCATTCCCGGTCGACGTGATCTCGGTGACGTTCCCTTTCGTCACCTCCCGGCTGAAGAACGTGTAGGGGACTGTGGCCGACGACGGTGGACCCAGCGCCGAAGACGAGCCCAGCCAGTTGAAGCCGAGGAGGACCAGCACCGCCACCAGCCACATCCACGGCCAGCGCGGCCTCCGTGGCGTGACCTGGCCCGAGGTCGACGGGTCATCGGGTCGGCGACCCTCGACCCGCCAAGGTGGCGTGGGCCCTGGCGTAGGCCCTGGCCGCGCTCCGGGTGGCGGCGGCGGCGACGCACCGGGTGGCGCCGGCGGCGCGGCGGTCCCGTCCCGAGGCTGCCGGCGACGTCGGCGCCCTACCCCGGCCCCCGACGATGTGGTCATCGACGGCAGGGCCTACGACGAGCGTCCCTGCGATGCCGCCGGTGCCGGTGCCCCTCCGTCGTCGGCGAGACCCGAGGAGCCACCTCACCTCTCCGTTCGAGACCAGCGAGCACCGGACGTGGCCCCGTGGAGCCGACCGGAATGGCGGAGTGATGCCGGCCGGCTCCGACCCTCTGCGCGCACCGGGCGACATCCACCTCCCGGTCGGCCGGGTCAGCGGCCACGGAGGCGGGCCAGGTTGACGCCACTCGAAATGACACCGATATGGCTGAAGGCTTGGGGGAAGTTGCCGATGAACTCCCCCGAGGTGGGATCGATCTGCTCAGGCAACAATCCGAGCGGGTTGGCCCGAGCGCAGAGCGACTCGAACAGGGCATGCGCCTCGTCCAAGCGACCCTGGTGGGCCAGGTTGTCGACCAGCCAGAAGCTGCACAGGAGGAACGCCCCCTCGTGGCCCGGAACGCCATCGGGCATCTCCTCGGGAAGGTACCGGTACAAGAGCCCGTCTCCCGCCGAAAGTCTCTCGGAAATTGCTGCTGCCGTGGCCACCATGCGGGGGTGGTCGGCGGGCACCACCCGGCGAAGCGGGAGAGCCAGCACACTGGCGTCGAGCGCCCCTCCTCCGAGGTAGCCGCTGAGGGCTGGCCAGCGTTCATCCCAAGCTTCCTCCAATACCGCTCGGCGCACGTCCTCGGCGCTCGCCCGCCAGGAGGTTGCGGCACCCGGAAGCCCGAGCCGCTCCGAGAGCCGGGCGGCACGGTCGAGCGCGACCTGGCACATGGCAGCCGAATACGTGAACACCCGCCCTTCGTTACGAACCTCCCAGATACCCTGGTCGGGCTGCCGCCATGCCGTCCGGGCGGCCTCGGCCAGGGCTGCCAGCCGCGACCACAGGTCATCGTCGAGGCGGCCTCCGCCGGAGACCCACTGGTGTGCACAGTCCAACACCTCGCCGAACACGTCGTGCTGGCGTTGATCGGTCGCTCCGTTGCCCCATCGCACCGGCGACGACTGCCGGTACCCCTCCAGCTCGGCATCCTCACGCTCGCCGGCGACAGGGCCACCAGCCAGGTCGTACATGATCCTCGGGCCGTTGCTCGACTCGAACGCGTCAAGAACCCATCCGAGGAAGGCGTCAGCTTCACCCTCGAACCCGACGCGGCGCAAGGCCCACACGGTGAACGCAGCGTCGCGAACCCAGGTGTAGCGGTAATCCCAGTTGCGCTGTCCGCCCACGGGTGCAGGCAACGATGACGTCGGAGCTGCCACCATGGAGCCGTAGGCCCAATGGTCACAGAGCTTGAGCGTGATCGCAGCACGGCGAACCATGTCGGGCTGGGGCCCCTCGTAGTCGAAGGTTCGCATCCATCGTCGCCACGCCGCCAGCGTCGTCTCCGCCAGCATCTCGACGGTTTGGACGCGATGGCGCCGCTGTTGCCCCCACGACAACACAAGCTCGAAACGCTGACCCGACCGCAGGTCGTACACGCTGCTGAGCCCGTCCAGGCGACGGTTCGATCGCAACTCGAGGCGCAGGCCGGGCTGGCGGTTCGCCAACACTTCCAGTCTGTCCCCCCGATCGCGTGCCGTCGCTCCTCCGAACGGCTCCACCCGCAGCTCGAGCCGCACCTCCCCGTCGAGCACGGTCACGGACCGGACCAGCTCACCCCGCCCGGCCGGCGCGTCTTCCGACAGGTCGGCACCGCTGCGCAATGCCAGAAAGTCGGTGATCCGCACCTTTCCGGTCGCCGCCTGCAGCTCGGTGACGAGCACTCCGGAATCGGGCTCGTAACGCTGGCGAGACCCAACAAGACCCTCGACCCGGATCGAGAAGCTTCCGCCCCGCCGCGCATCCAACAGGCCCGCGAACAGGGGCTCCGAGTCGAAACGTGGAGCGCACAACCACAGAACCGAGCCGTCCCGGGCCACCAAGGCGGCGGTCATTCCGTCGCCGATCAGCCCCAGATCCTCCAGGCGGGGGTACCCGCCCCGGAGCCGGAGCGGACCAGCGGGATCGGAGCCGATCACTGGTGACATCCGGCGGTGGATGGTGCCAACCTCGGCGCTGTCCCTGTCCTCGAGATGGTGGGCACAATTCCGCGCCCTTGAGTGAAAGGCTACTGACTCCCTGGCAGTTCACGTACGACGTCGGGAGGCCCGAGAGATGGGCCCGGACCGACCTTGACCGCCGGCGGACCCAGGATGCTGCTGGTGCCCTTGGACGTGTGGGACATGGCGAAGCTCTCCCTACCCGTCGCCACCGAGATGGCCGAGCTCCTGGACACCCACATCCACCTGCTCGGCGCCGTCGACCGGCAACATGACGTGACGGCGACGGATAGGCGCTTGGCGATCGTCCAGATGGATCGTCCGGCGGGCGCCGACAGCGTGGTGGAGACGCTCGCCGCCACGGCGATCGACGAGGCCCGGCGATGAGCCGGCACGGCGGTCACCTGCACGGCCAGTCACAGCCGGACCGACGAGGCAGGCCGGGGACAGCCAGAGTCCTCGCCGCGCCCGGTGGTGGGCCGCCCGACGGCCGCGTCGTTCGTCCGAATGTCGGCGAGGTAGAACGGTCGTGCCGGCTTTCGCCATCGTCGGTCGCGTCCGAGAAGCGTTGATCGTCTACCGGCTTCACCCGCCCACCTCACCCGCGGCAGGCAGGCACGCCGCGCCGTCCGATGCTGACTGGACGGCATCGGACGGTCAGAGGGCGTGGCGCCGGAGGTCCTCCAGGCTGACCCATTCGAGGGTGGCGGCATGGGTGGCCTCCAGCCGCACCTGGGGGGCGGCACCGGCGTCGAACGCCTCCTGCCACCTCGGCGCGCACAGGCACCAGAAATCGCCGGGGTGCAGGCCGGCGAACCCGGAGCGGGGAGTGCTCAAGTCGTTGCCACAGGCGAGGGAGTGCGCCAGGAACTCGGCGGTCATGCGGGCGCACACCGTGTGCACACCGGAGTCCTCTGCCCCGGTGTTGCAGCAGCCGTCGCGGTAGAAGCCGGTCACCGGGTCAGCGCTGCACGCCTCGAGCTCGCCACCGAGCACGTTGCGGCTCACCCGGCACCGCCCCCGGTGCCGTGCGGGCTCCCGGTGCCGTGCGGGCTCCCGGTCAGGGGCAGGTCTCCCGTCACGTCCGGGCCGCCGGCCACCGACGGGGCGCCTTCCCCCAGCAAGTCCCCGGCCGGGCGCCGATCAGCCTTCGGCGGAGGCGTGGGCGC
>JBOGGE010000214.1:0-46749 GCA_050743865.1 Acidimicrobiales bacterium | reverse complement strand
GTCCCGCTGTCGATCCCGAGCCACGGCGCCCCGCCCACCTCGGTCGGGCTGCCCTTCGCTGCCGAGCGCCACGACGCGACCGCCCAGGTGCCCCGAGTCATGGCCGACACCGGCCAGACGCCGTCGGTCCGCCGCCGGTTGGCCGACGGCTTCGCCATGGTGGTCGTCCGCGCGCTCATCGTCATTGCCCTGGTGCTGATCCTCGTCGGGGCCGCGTGGCTGACCATCAACAAGGTCCGGCCGCAGTGGCTGGCCGACCTCCACCTCCCCTACACGAGCAGCGGTCCGCTCGCCGCCTCCAACGTCCCGACCACGCAACCGACGACGGCCACCACGGCCCCTCGCCACGCCAAGCCCTCCATGCGACTGGTGTCGGCGAACGGGGCCGAGGCCACGTTCTCGGTGTCCGAAGCCCTCTTCGACGTGCGCATCAGCGCCAGCGGGGGCGACACCTGGGTCCAGGCGGTCGGACCCCTCAGCACCACACCGAGCTACGAGGGGATCCTGAAGAACGGACAGTCCCAGCTGGTGCCGGCCAACCACCAGCTGATCGTGCGGATCGGCTCGACCGCGGCGCGCATCACGGTGCAGGTGAACAAGGACGTCATCGGGACCTACGTTCCGCCGGGGGCGCCGTTCATGATGACCTTCACCGGCCAGTAGCCGGGGCGCCTCAGTCCTGCTCGGGGGCGACCGGGGCCACCGCCGCCACGCTCTGGCCCTCGTCGAGGTTCATCACCCGCACGCCGGTGGCGTCGCGGCCCTGCGAGGCGATCTCTCGGACCGAGGTGCGGATGGTGACCCCGCCCGTCGACACGAGGAGAATGTCGCCCTCGTAGGGGACCATGAAGGCGGCCACCACCGCGCCCCGGCGGGCGGTGAGCCTGATCCCGCGGACACCCTGGCCGCCCCGGGCCTGGTTGTGGAACCGGTCGAGTTTGGTCCGCTTCCCGTAGCCGGCGTCGGTGACCATGAGGATGTCGACGTCGTCGCGGGCCACGTCGCAGGAGACCACCTCGTCGCCCGCCCGGAGCCGGATGCCCCGCACGCCGGCGGCGTCCCGGCCCATGGCCCGGACGTCGGCCTCGGTGAAGCGGATGGTCATCCCCTGCTTGGTGACCACGAACAGGTCGTCGCTGCCGCCGGTCTCGATCACCTTCACCAGGTGGTCGCCGGCGCGCAGGCTGATGGCGATGAACCCCTCGCGGCGGGACTTGTCGTACTCGCTGAAGGCCGTCTTCTTCACCTGGCCCCGGGCCGTGCCGAAGACCAGGTAGTGATCGGCGGGGAAGTCGCGGGTCTGCACCACCGCCTGCACGGTCTCACCCGGCTCGAGTGGGAGCAGGTTGACCAGGGCAGTCCCCCGGGCCGTCCGTTCTTTCGGTGGGATCTCGTGACCGCGGAGGCGGTACACGCGGCCACGGTTGGAGAACAGCAGAAGGTAGGAGAGCGACGTGGTGTGCACCACGTTCGTCACCAGGTCCTCTTCCTTCAGGCGGGCGCCCTGCACACCGCGTCCCCCTCGACCCTGGGTGCGAAAGGCGTCGGCCGCCACCGCCTTGACGTAGCCGGCAGCGGTCGTGGTCACCACGATCTCCTCGTCGGCCACCAGGTCCTCGATGCCCAGCTCTCCTGGATCGTGGATCACCGGCGAGCGCCGGCCATCGGCGAAGGTGTCGCGAAGGGCGGTCATCTCGGTACTGATCACGGCCCGCAACCTGGCCGGGTCGGCCAGGATGGCTTCCAGCTCGGTGATCGTCTGGCGGAGGCCGGCCATCTCCTCTTCGAGCTCCGACCGCCCCAGCCGGGTCAGGCGCCCGAGGGTCATGTCCAGGATGTGGTTGGCCTGCTCCTCGCTGAAGGAGAAGGGGTCGACCATGAGGGCCGTCCGGGCCGCCGGGCGATCGTCCGACGCCCGGATGGTGGCGATGACGGCGTCGAGCATGTCGATGGCCCGCAGCAGCCCCTCGACGATGTGGGCCCGCTGGCGCGCCTTCCGCAGGCGGAACTCCGACCGCCGGGTGACCACCACCACCTGGTGGGCGACGTAGTGCGTCAGCACCTGGACCAGGGTGAGCGTGCGGGGCACCCCGTCGACGAGGGCCAGCATGTTGACCCCGAAGCTCGTCTGCAGCTGGGTGTGCTTGTAGAGCTTGTTGAGGACGACATTGGCGTTGGCGTCCCTCTTGAGCCGGATCACCAGCCGGGTCTTCTTGCCGGCCGAGGAGTCCAGCACTTCGGCGATCCCCTCCACCTCTCCCGCCTTCACCAAGTCGTCGATCTTCTGGGCGATGACCGGGACCGAGGTCTGGTAGGGCAGCTCGGTGACGACGATGCGGGTGTCGCGGCCCTCCTCGATCTCGGCCACTGCCCGCATCCGGATCGAGCCCCGCCCCGTGCGGTAGGCGTCGAGGATCCCCTGACGACCCAGGATCTGGCCTCCGGTGGGGAAGTCCGGGCCCTTCACGAAATGCATCAGGTCGTCGGTGGTGGCGCCCGGGTTCTCCAAGAGGTGGACGGTGGCGTCGATCACCTCCGCCATGTTGTGGGGCGGGATGTTGGTGGCCATCCCGACGGCGATGCCCTGGGAACCGTTGACCAGCAGGTTGGGGAACCGGGCCGGCAGGACGACCGGCTCCTCGGTGCTGTTCGAGTAGTTGGGCACGAAGTCGACGGTCTCTTCGTCGATCCCGGCCATGAGCTCGAGGGCCAGCGACTGAAGGCGGCACTCGGTGTAGCGCATCGCCGCCGGGCCTTCGTCCGGCCCGGGACCGCCGAAGCTGCCGTGCCCGTCGACCAGGGGGTGGCGCATGGAGAATTCCTGCACCATCCGGACCAGGGCGTCGTAGATGGCGTCGTTGCCGTGCGGGTGGTACGTCCCCATGACCTCACCCACCACCGCTGCGCACTTCACGTGCGGCCGGTCCGGCCGCAGGTTCTGGTCGAACATCGAGTACAGGATCCGGCGGTGCACCGGCTTCAGCCCGTCGCGCACGTCGGGCAGGGCCCGGGAGACGATGACCGACATCGAGTACTCCAGGAACGAGCGCTCCATCTCCTCTTGGATCTCGATGGGCTCCACGAAGCCGACCACGGTGGCGCCGTCACCGCTCCCCGTGCCAGGGCCGGCGCCCCCGGCACCGCCGACACCCCCCGGTCGCTCGGACCCGGACCGGTCCGTCACGCCGGCCCCCCGCCACGTGCCGCCGTCATCGGCCCACTCTCAGATGTCAAGGAAACGCACGTCTTTGGCGTTCGTCTGGATGAAGTGGCGGCGCAGCTCCACGTCGTCCCCCATGAGCACCGAGCAGACGTCGTCGGCCAGGGCGGCCTGCTCCACGCCGATCTGGAGCAGCGAACGCTTGGTGGGGTCGATGGTCGTCTCCCGCAGCTCGTTGAAGTCCATCTCGCCCAGGCCTTTCAACCGCTGGAAGTCGTTCTTGTGACCCGGGTGGGCGGCCAGGAAGGCGTCCTTGGCGGCGTCGTCCTTCAGGTAGACCTTCTCCTTGCCCACCAAGGTCGAGTACAGCGGCGGCTGGGCCACGTACACGAACCCCTCTTCCACCAGCGGCTTCATCTGGCGGAAGAAGAACGTGAGGAGCAGGGTGCGGATGTGGCTGCCGTCCACGTCGGCGTCGGCCAGGATGATCACCTTGTGGTAGCGGATCTTGGCCACGTCGAAGTCGTCGGCCAGCCCAGCGCCGATGGCGGCGATCAGGGCCTGGATCTCGGCGTTCTTCAGCATCTTGTCGATCCTGGCCCGTTCGACGTTGAGGATCTTGCCCCGGATGGGCAGGATGGCCTGGGTGCGGGGATCGCGGGCGTCCTTGGCCGAGCTCCCGGCCGAGTTGCCCTCCACGATGAACAGCTCGCACTCCCGACGGTCCCGTGAGGAGCAGTCGATCAGCTTGCCCGGCAGCCCGGCGCCGTCCAACCCCGACTTACGCCGGGTCAGGTCACGTGCCTGCTGGGCGGCAACCCGCGCCCGCTGGGCCAGGAGTGCCTTCTTCACCACCTGGTTGGCCTCGGTCGGGTTCTCTTCCAGCCATTCGGCCAGCTTCTCGTTGGTCGCCCGCTCGACGAGCGAGCGGATCGGGACGTTGCCGAGCTTGGCCTTCGTCTGCCCTTCGAACTGGGGGTCCTTGAGCCGCACCGACACGATGGCGGTCAGTCCCTCGCGGATGTCCTTGCCGTCGAAGTTGTCCTCCTTCTCCTTCAAGAGGTTGCGCGACCGGGCGTAGCGGTTCACCACGTTGGTCAGGGCCTTCTTGAAGCCCTCCTCGTGCATCCCGCCCTCGGTGGTCGAGATCCCGTTGGCGAACGAGTAGATGCTCTCGTGGAACCCGGTGCTCCACTGGAGGGCCACCTCGACCTCCTGGCGGTCCTCGACCTGGCTGAAGGAGGAGACCTTGCGGAAGAGCGACTCCTTGGAGGCGTTCAGGTGCCGCACGTAGTCGACGATGCCGCCGTTGTAGCGGAAGGTCTCCTTCTTGTCGCCGCCCGGCCGCTCGTCGGCGAAGCGGATCTCGAGGCCCCGGTTCAAGAACGCCATCACCTGCAGGCGCTCGGTGACGGTCTGGGCCCGGAACTCCACCTCCTCGAAGACGGTCGGGTCCGGCCAGAACGTGACGGTGGTCCCGGTCCGCCCGCGCGGGGCGTCCCCCATCACCTCCAGCGGGCCCTTGGGCTCGCCCCCGTTCCCGAACTCGATGACGTAGTGGTGGTCATTGCGGTCGATCTCGAGCACCAGGCGGGTCGACAGCGCGTTCACGACCGAGACACCCACCCCGTGGAGGCCTCCCGACACCTTGTAGCCAGCCCCACCAAACTTCCCACCGGCGTGCAACGTGGTGAGCACCACCTCGGCCGCCGACCGGCCCGGGGACTGGGGGTGCGGGTCGACCGGGATGCCCCGCCCGTCGTCGACGACGCGGCAGCCGCCGTCGCTGAGCAGGGTCACGTCGATCCGGGTGCAGTACCCGGCCATGGCCTCGTCGACCGAGTTGTCCACCACTTCCCAGACGAGGTGATGAAGGCCGGTCGGGCCGGTGGAGCCGATGTACATCCCCGGCCGCATGCGGACCGGTTCGAGGCCTTCGAGGACGGTGATGTCGCCGGCGTCGTAGCTCACGCCGTCACCGGCCATGCTCGACTTCCACGGCCTGCGCCACGGGCGCGCTCCTTCGCTTCGGTCCGTCGGACGCCCGCACGCGACTCCGGTCGAGCCGACCGCTGGCCGGTCGGCCGTCCGGTGTGTCACCCCGTTGCGGACGACCCATCCTACCCGACCTGACCACCCGCCATGCGGCTTGGTGGGCTGTCACCGGCCGTCACCGGTCGCTCGCACGGTGACCCGGAGCTGCTCGGGTGCCTCCCCCGCCACCTCGCCGACCCGGTCCAGGATCGCTGTCCCCAGGGCGCGCACCTGGGTGGCCCACGCCGGGTGGTCGACGGCCACCACCAGTACCCCGCCCGTGAGCTTCACCGGCCGGACATGGCGGGCCAGCGCCGGGCCGGTGATCTCCTCCCACCGGGCGAACACCGCCCCCAGGGCACGGGCCGCCGGGGGGCGGCCGGGGGCTCCGGGGGCTCCGGGGGCACTCCCGGCCCGGCCGGCGGGTGTCGCTCCCCCGGCTCCGATCGCCGGGCGCCGCCGGGGGGGGGCCAGGCCGGCCAGCGCGTCGTCCAGGGAGTCGGCGAGCGGCCTCGGACCCCCGTCGGGCCCTGGCGCTCGTCGCCGGACCCGGCGAGCGGGGCGCGGCGGTGTCGACGGGGTGGCCGGGGTCACGGCCGCCCCAGGCGGTCGACGTCGGTCACCCTCGCCACGGCCACTCCCGCCGGGAGCGGGACCGCCGTGGTCACCAGCGCCTGGCCGGGAGGAAGCTGGCGCACCAGCGCCCGGCTGCGCTCCGGGTCGAGCTCGGAGAACACGTCGTCGAGCAGCAGGATCGGCGGGGCCCCGGCTCGCTCGGTCACCAGGTGGTGGACCGCCAGGCGGAGGGCCAGGGCGAGCGACCGCTGCTCGCCGCGGGAGGCTTGGAGCCGGGCGTCGCGCCCGGCCAGCTCGAGGTCCAGATCGTCCCGGTGCGGACCGATGGTGGTGAGGCCACGGCGGACGTCTTCCGCCCGGCTGGCGGCGAGCGCCTCGGCCAGGTTCCCGGACCACGACATGCGGTAGGAGAGCACCACGCCGCCCGGCTGGCCGGGGATGCCGCCCGCGGGCTCGGGGACCCCGCCCGCCGACTCCAGGACCCCGCCCGTCGGCCCGGCGGAACCGATCGCCCCGCCCGTCGGCCCGGCTCGGTCGGACGCCAGTGCGGCATAGGCGGCGGCGGCGGGCGCCTGCAGTGCCGACACCAGGTCGCGCCGCGCCGCGGCGACTGCTGCTCCGGCGCCGGCCAGGCGGTCGTCCCACACGTCCAGCGTGGTAGCCACCCCGGCGTCGAGCCGCCCACCAGCCTGGCGGAGCAGCGCCGCCCGCTGGCGGAGGATCCGGTCCAGCTCTTCGAGGGAGGGGGCCACCCGGGGGTCGACCAGCCGCAGGGCGTCGTCCAGGAGGTCCCGCCGGCCGGCCGGCCCGCCCTGGACCAGGTCCAGATCGGCCGGGGAGAAAACGGTGACCGGTACCGTTCGCGCCAGCTCGCGCCGCTCACGCACCGCCTGGCGGTTGACCAGGGCCCGGGGGCGGCCGGTCGCCGGCAGCTCCACCTCGACCAGCGCCGGGAGCCCGTCGCGCTCGAGGTCGGCCCGGACGATGGCCCGGTCGCACCCGGCCCTCACCATCGCCTCCCGGGACGCCGTGCGGAACGACCGAAGGGTGCCAAGGAACGCCACCGCTTCCAGAATGGTCGTCTTGCCCGACCCGTTGCGCCCGGCCAGGACGGTGGTGCCTTCCGGGTCCGGCTCGATCACCACCCCGGAGAAGGCTCGCAGGTCGTGCAGCTCGAGCCGTTCGAGGTGGGTGCCCGCGCGCCGGGCGCCGCTCACGACACGCGGATGGGCATCAGCAAGTAGCGGAAGTCCTCCCGCTCGGCGGCCCGGACCGTCGCCGGCTTGGAGGCGTCGGCGGTCTCGATCACCACCTCGTCGTCGTTGACGGCCTCCACCCCGTCGATCAGGTACGAGGGGTTGAAGGCGATGACGAGATCTTCCCCGGTGAAGTCTCCGTCCACGGTCTCGCTGGCGTCGCCGACCTCCTGGGAAACGACGGTCAGGTCGACCCCGCCCTGGCGGATCGACAGGCGGACCGGCGTCGTGTTGTCCCGCACCAGCAGCCTGACCCGCCGCAGCGCGCTGAGGAGCGTCTCCTTGCCCACGTGCAGGCAGTTTGGGTAATGGTCCGGCATGAGCTGGCCGTAGTCGGGATAGGTCCCGTCGAGGAGCCGGGTCGTGATGCGTACCTGCCCCCGGGAGAACGTGATGTCGTGTGGGCCGACGGTGACGCCCACGTCCACGGCTCCGTCCTCGCCGGAGGGCGAGGGAAGCCGCTGCAACTCGCCCAGGGCCCGCGCCGGCACCAGGATGTCCCCCTCGGTGGCGAACGACGCCGCGCCGGCCAGATCCCGCAGCGCCAGGCGGTACGAGTCCGTCGCCACCAGGCGGACCGAACCGCCCTGTGCCGTCAGGAGGACCCCGGTCAGGAGCGGGCGGGCGTCGTCGGTGGAGGCGGCCCGGACGACCTGCCGCAGTCCCTCGGCGAACGCCGCGCCGGGCAGGGTGACCGACGCCGGCGCCGGCGCCGGGAGAGTGGGAAATTCCACCACCGAGAACGCCCGCAGCCCGAACCGGGCCCGAGCCGACGAGATCTCCACCTTGTCCTCACCACCCTCGACGGTCACCGCCCCCGGTTCCAGCGAGCGCACGACGTCGGCCGCCAGCCGCGCCGGCACCACGCACGTCCCGTCGTCCAGGCCGATCACCTCCTGGCCGGTGCGGATGGTGAGATCGAGATCCGATCCGGTGACCTCCAGCGCGTTCCCGTCCGTTCGCAGGTACAGCCCCGAGAGCACGACCGACGACGTGCCGCGGGTGGCCGCTGCCCGCCCCGCCGTAGCGAGCACCTCGGCCAGAGAATCCCGTTCGGCGCGGAATTTCACGTGACCCGTCCTTTCATGGGCTCGATGGTCACAGGAGGAGAGCTGCATCCTCCGTAGGGAGAGAGAGAAGAGTATCTAGCAGTAGTAACGGTGGGGATTGTGGAGGAAGGGGCGGAAGGCCAGCTCACGTGGCCGGTCGCCGTCCACCGCCACCGCCGTCCCGGCGCGGTGCCGGTGCCGGGCGAGGTCCCCGGTGCCGGGATCTGGGGATGAACGGTCATGCGGTCCCCAAGATAGGCCGGGGGCGTCCACAGCGTGTCCAGAACCACCGTCGTGTCCAGGGCGAAGGTGTCCAGGTGGCCGGTCCGGTGCTGCTCGCCTCGGCGCGGCGGGTCTGCCTCGGCGGCCGGCCCGGAGTGGCGCCGCCGGTCACGTGCCGTTGCGGATCTGCACGGTCAGCTCGGTGACCTGCTCGTAGATCTGGCGTCGCTCGCGCATCAGGGTCGTGATCTTGTCGACGGCATGGATGACCGTGGTGTGGTCGCGGCCGCCGAAGACGCGGGCGATGGCCGGGTAGCTGTAGTCGGTGAGGTTGCGCACCAGGTACATGGCCACCTGCCGGGCGGTGACGAGTGGCCGGGTCCGGCTCGGCCCGCAGATGGCGTCGATCGTGAACCCGTAGTTGGCGGCGGTGGCGTCGAGGATCATCTGGGGGGTGATCCGCCGGAAGTCGACCGAGGACACGATGTCGGAGAGCACCTTCTCGGCCACCTCCATCGAGATGGGCTCCCGGCTCAGGCTGGCGAAGGCCGTGACCCGGATGAGGGCGCCCTCGAGCTCGCGGATGTTGCTCTTCACGTGGGTGGCGATGAATTCGAGCACGACGTCGGGGATGTCGTCGTGGTCGGCCTCTGCTTTCTTGCGGAGGATGGCCAGGCGCGTCTCGAGGTCCGGCGGGTCGACCTCGGTCAGGAGCCCGGAGAGGAACCGGCTCCGGAGCCGGTCCTCCAGGGTCTCGATGGACTTGGGCGGGCGATCGGAGGTGAGGACGATCTGCTTTCCGGCCCCGTGGAGGTCGTTGTAGGTATGGAAGAACTCCTCCTGCAGACCCTCCTTGTTCTCCATGAACTGGACGTCGTCGATGAGCAGGACGTCGCACTCGCGGTAGCGGCGCTTGAAGGCCATGGTGGTCGCCGTGCGCAGTGAGTCCACGAAGTCGTTCATGAACGTCTCGGTGGTGACGTAGAGCACCTTGCGGACCGGGAAGTTCTCCTGCACATAGTTGCCGATAGCATGCAAGAGGTGGGTCTTGCCGAGGCCGGAGTCGCCGTAGATGAAGAGCGGGTTGTACGAGCGGCCCGGGGTCTCGGCCACCGCCTCGGCCGCCGCGTGGGCCAGGCGGTTGGAGGAAGCGGCGACGAAGCTCTCGAAGGTAAAGCGCGGGTCCAGCGAGACGGCGGCCCCGACCGGGGTCGCGCCGCCGGGCGACGGCGGGCCCGGCGGTTGACGGGTGGAGGGAGCGGGTTGCTCCGGGGCCGGGTCGCCGGGATCGTCGCCGGAGCCGGAGCCGGCGATCACCCGGAGGTCCACGTGCACGGGCGCCCCGGCCATGGTTGACAGGGTCTGCTCGATCAGGGGGACGAACCGGGTGGCGACACGGTCGCGCACGACGGCATTGCCGACGGCGAGGACCATCACCCCTGTGGTGAACGACAGCGGATGGATCCCGGACAGCCACATCTGCCACGTCGTGTCCGACACCTGTTCACGCAGCGGCGTGGCGCATCTCGTCCACAGCGTGCTGGTCTCGTCCACCTGCTCCTCCGCCTACGATGTGCTCGATCGTCCACAGCCCGGTCCACAGGTGTGGAACACGCGGATGGCCTAGGGCAGTCGAACGTACACCGCGAGGGGAGCGCCGACTAGTGGCAAGCGGTCCGGCTCTTGCCCGGTTGGCCGGCGGGGCGTGGGCGTGGTCCGGCGCCCGGAGCGCCTGGCGCCGGGTCGACTAGTGGGCCGGCCCTGCGTCGCCTAGCATCGAGTGGATGCCGCCGCCACCGGTCCGCCACGACCGAGGTGGCCAGCGGCCCCGCGCCGGTCACGCGATGTCCGCCGAACGGCATCGGGCGGCAGCAGCGAAAGGCTGACCTACGTGAAGCGAACCTATCAACCCAACACGCGCAAGCGGGCGAAGCGGCACGGCTTCCGGCATCGGATGTCCACCCGCGCCGGTCGGGCGGTACTGAAGGCGAGGCGGCTCAAGGGACGTCGTCGGCTCACCGCCTGAGCCGGCTGGCTCCGTCGACGAGGTGAGTGCAGTGGCCCCTGCAATAGCTCGGATCCGTGGTCGCCGGACATTTCGCGACCTGGCGCGGCCCTCGGGCCGGGCCACGAGCGGACCGGTACGGGTGGCGTTCACGGCCGGCGGCGCCCCGGCGGCGCCCCGGGTCGGCTACGCCGTCAGCCGCCGGCACGGGGGCGCCGTGCGCCGGAACCGCCTGCGCCGACGGTTGCGGGAGGCGGTGAGCCAGGCCGTGCGGGAGGCCGGGGGCGCCGTGGTGCCGGGCGCCTACCTGGTGAGGGCCGAGCCGGAGGCGGTGGCACTCCCCTACGCCGAACTGGTGCGGCGGTTGGGCGAGGCGATGAGGGCGGCTTGCGGTCCGCCGCCGCTGGCGAGGCGGGCCCGATCGTGACCAGGGAGAACGGAGCCAGCCGGCTGGCCCTCGGCCTGCTCCGGGCGTACCAGGCCGCCCGCGCCGGCCGGGTGTCTCCCTGCCGCTTCTACCCGAGCTGCTCGGCCTACGCCGTCGAGGCGGTCGAGCTCCATGGGGCGTGGCGCGGGATGTTGCTGGCGGCGCGGCGGGTCTCCCGTTGCCATCCCCTGGGAGGTCGCGGGGTCGACCTGGTGCCGGTCGAGGCCCGCCGGGGGGATGGCCGGTGATGGTCTCCCTGGTGCCGTTCCTGGGCATCGAGAACTCGCTGTTCAGGACGGTCGGCCAGATATTCCACCCCCTGTTCGAGGGCATCGCCGACGTCCTGGCCTACATCTACGGCCTGGTGCCGAACTACGCGCTGGCGATCGCCATCCTCACCGTGCTGATCATGGCCCTCCTGACGCCGTTGACGGTCAAGAGCACCAGGTCGATGCAGGCCATGCAGGGGCTGCAGCCCGAGATGCAGAAGCTCCGCCAGAAGTACAAGGGGGCGCAGAACCGGGAACAGCTCAACAAGGAGATGATGGGCCTGTACAAGGAGCACGGGGTCAGCCCGACCGGTGGCTGCCTCCCGATGTTCCTGCAGATGCCGGCGCTCGTCGTCCTCTACGACGTAATCGAGGGCCTGGCCAACAAGGTGAGCCGGGGCGGCGTGCTGGCCTCCGGGGCGCACTGTGCCAAGGCCCTCTGCGCCACACCCCGCTACATCCCTCACCACTCCGCCATGTACCAGAACCTGGTGGCGACGCCGGGGGTCATGAAGTCCTTCGGGATGAACTTTGCCGCCAAGCCGCTGACACATCACGGCGCCTGGTACGACTACATCCCCTACCTGGCCTTTGTCGGTGTAGCCGTCGCCCTGCAGTACTTCCAGATGGCGCAGATGACGAAGCGCAACAAGAAGAACCCGAACGCCACGACCACCCCGCCGCAGATGCAGAAGATGCAGCGGTTCATGCCGCTGATCTTCGCCTACATCTACTTCATCGTCCCGACCGGTGTGAGCATCTACATGATCGTCTCGTCGGCCATCCGGGTGGCCACCCAGGGCCTGATCTTCCGCTACGGGATGAAGGACCGGCCCGGTGAGCGGCGGATCGGCGAGGGTCGACGGGCGGGCCCCAAGGGACTTCTGGGTCGGGCCACGGCGGCCCTGGCACCGGCGGCGGTGCGCCAGGAGGCTGGCAACGGCGGGGCACGCCCTGCTGGCAACGGCGGGGCACGCCCTGCTGGCGGAGGGCGATCCGCCGGTGCGTCGAGGCCGACCGGCCCGAGACCTGCCGGCGGCGCTGCCGGTGGTACGAGGGGCGGCGGAGGTGCGCGGTCCGGCGGGTCCGGCGGGTCCGGCGGATCCGGCCAGGGTAAGCGGGCCCAGGGGTCGGCGCCGGCAACGAACGGTGCCGGCAAGCCCGCCAGCAAGACGGGCAATCGCTCGCCCCGGGGGGGTGCTACCGGAGGTAATACTGCGGGAGGTACCGACCCCAAGGCGCACCCGAGGTCGAAGTCCAAACGAGCGAGAAAGGCGCGCTGACGCGTGGAGTGGGTCGAGGTGACCGGGCGATCGGTGGACGAAGCGAAGGAGGCGGCGCTGGACCGGCTCGGGGTGACCGAAGGTGACGCCGAGCTCATGGTCCTGGCCGAACCGAAGACGGGCCTCTTCGGACGTGTCCGGGGCGAGGCGAGGGTGAGGGCGCGAGTCCGCCCGGCGGGACCCCGGGCCAAGCGCCCGCGGAGGCCGCGGGATCGCTCTCGGGCCGGAGAAGGGTCGAGGTCGGCGTCCGGGGCGGGATCGCACCGGAGCCGGGGAGAGGCGGCGTCCGGGGGACATCCGGCGGCCGGTGCGGCCGACCGCGACCGCACCGGCGCAACAGGAGGGACGGCAGAGCCCGGCAGGACGTCCTCGCGACGTCGCCGCCGTGGAGGGCGTGGCGGGTCGTCAGCGGCGTCCGGGCGCGTCGGCGAGTCGCCCGATGGGGCCTCGCCGGGTGGCCGAGCGGAGGGCAGTGGTGCGGTGGTCGATCGGAACGGGGCCCGTGAGCGGGCGGCGGCGAGGGAGGAGAGCACGGTGGCAGAGGGCATGACCCTTCAGGAGCAGGCAGAGGTGGCCCGGGAGTTCCTCGAAGGGCTGATCGAGCAGTACGGGATGGCAGCGACGATCGAGGTTCGAGAGCTCGACGAGGAGACGGTCGAGCTGGCGGCCAGCGGCGACGGGCTTGGGATGCTGGTCGGCCCGAAGGGTGCGGCCCTGGCGGCCCTTCAGGACGTGACGCGGGCGGTGGTGCAGCGACAGTTCCCCACGCGGACCGATCGCATCCTCGTCGATGTTGCCGGGTACCGGGAGCGCCGGGTGTCTGCCCTGCGCCGTTTCAGCCAGCAGATTGCGTCGGAGGTCGTGGCGACGGGCGAGCAGCGGGCCCTGGAGGCGATGTCGCCCGCCGACCGCAAGGTCGTCCACGACACGGTCGTCGAGATCGACGGCGCAAGCTCTCGCTCGGAGGGCGAGGACCCGAGTCGGTACGTGGTCATCGTCCCCGGCGGCTGACCCGCCGTCGTTGGGCATCCGGTCCGCCGCTCCGGTGGCGGGGTGGCCACCACCGCTCCTCTCGGTGCTGGCCCGGGCGCGCCAGCTTGGCTACCTGGGTCCCGGCCCGATCGACCGCCACCTCGCCCACGCCGCTGGGTTCTGGGAGGCGATGAGGCCAGCTGCCGAAGAGGGCGCACCTGTGCTGCGTCCGGCCACCTCAGGCGATCGGATCCTGGACCTGGGGTCTGGTGGAGGGCTGCCGGGCCTGGTCCTGGCCTTCCGGGTCCCCCAGGCACGGCTTGTGCTCCTTGACGCCAACGAGCGCCGGGCGGGATTCCTGTCCGGTGCGGTGCGACGGTGCAGCCTCGAGAGCCGCGTCGAAGTAGTACACGAGCGAGCGGAGATTTGCGGGCGAGATCCCAGGCACCGAGGGGCCTACGACGCCGTGGTCTCCCGTTCCTTCGGACCACCGGCGGTGACCGCCGAGTGCGCAGCGGGGTTTCTCCGCATCGGGGGAATCCTGGTTACTTCCGAGCCTCCGCCGCCGGCGCCGGCCACCGCCGGGGACGGGGTCAGGCGGGGCGTCTCGGGCGCCAGATGGCCGGCGGAAGGGCTCGAGCTGTTGGGGATGACGCCGGCGCCGACCTTCCGGAGCGATTTCACCTACCAGGTGGTCCGGCAGGCTTCGGCGTGCCCGGATCGCTTTCCCCGGCGGATCGGGGTGCCGGCCAAGCGCCCCTTGTTCTGACCGGGCGGTACCGAGGCCGGTCGGAGCCCTCCCGGACGGTGCGCTCTTTTGGTGGGGTGCGCCCAGAGGTGGGCGCTCAGCCCTTGTCGCGTCGCAGGTCGTCGAAGATGGCAGCGACCCGTTCCGCAGGCGTGCTGGCTTCCGTCTCGGGCCGACCGTCGGCGGGGGTGGCCCGGCGCGGCGAGGCACGGTTGCCGCCTGTGGTCGACCGAGGATGGTCTCCTTCCGGGTCGTTCGGCGTCTGGCGTTCGGACCCGGACCGGCCGCCGATTTGGCGGGAGTATCGCTCGAGCATGGTCGAGAGGCGCGCGTAGGCGTAACCGTCGAGGCGAGCGGTTAGGTGCCGTTCGATCAACGGGACAAGCTCCTCCCGGAGGAATGCTCCTCGAGCCATCCACTGGTAGTAGTGGCGCTCACCATGCCGATACGGACCGTACAGGCGGCCGCCCGGAAAAGTGCGCTCGATCCATTCGAACATGGCCTGGTGACGGACGTGCATGCGCAGGGTCACCTGCGGCTGCCGGCCGTCGCCACCGAAGTGACCTTCGCCGATGAGCAGGCCGAGGAGCATGCCCTCTTCGAATTGAGTCGGCAAGCCACCCCCTACCGTCGTTTGCCGGACGGAGCCCCTGGCCCTCCAGGAGTGCCAGCAGCCGGAACGAGCGGGATCTGCGAACGATCCTGTTTCACCGTATGGTACCACGTGAAACGAGCCTCGGCCTGTTGCGGCTCGGGATCAAGCCACCCGCACTGCCGGGCCAGAGGCGGGTCCTCACGTCGCCATGAGGCGGCGGTGCAACCAGATCGTCAGCGCCGGCCCGACCGCCGACGGCCCGTGGGTGATCGGAATGGCCATCCCCCGCTGGACCGGGTGCCCGGCGGGACGATGCCCCGAGGTTCTCTCGGGCTCACATGTCCGCGGCCAGCCGCCCGGAGTGGTTTCACCGTCATGTTGCACGTGGAACCACGGCCGGTCTGGGATGTGGGAGAAGACCGTTGGATGACCGGAGGCGGGGGAACCCGCCTGGACAAGCAGGAAAACGCGAGATCCGAAGCACTCCGAGGGTGAGCCCGCCTGGCTTCGTCCAAACGATCTGCCCCCAACTCTTGACCTGCGGACTGCTAAAGGGAAGGATGGAGTCCGTGACCGTTCGGCGCTCGCCGTCTCGCTGAATGCGCTTTCGGAGGCGCAGTGGGCGGGGTGCGCACTCGGCTCCCCGTGGCGCCAAAAATACCGCTTGGGAGCCCGTGCATTCGGATGCCATGACCGTGGATCTGCCCACCGAGGACGACGAACGCCATGGCGTGGCGGAGCTCGAGCCTGACGGCCCGCAAGTCGTCGGAGAAAGCCGATGGGATGGACCAGCCGAGGCAGAGCCGTCAACGAACCAGCCAGAGGGTCAAGATCAACTACTTGAAGTGCTGCCGCTGGGGAGACGTGGATCTGTGAGGCAGGGAAGCGACGAGCCAACCGTTGGCGATGATGGCGGCGAGAGCTCCGGTGCCCTGGGTGCGGCGGCCGGTCATCGTCCCGGCGTACCGTCCTTCCTCGAGGGACCCGGCGAGGCCGAGATGGCACCGGCCGAGATGGCACCGGCCGAGATGGCACCGGCCGGAGACGACCTGTCGGAAAACGAGCCGCTGGTGGCCGGTTCCGTCGAGGAGCCCGAGACCGGTCCGGGTCTCCGGCGGCTTGGCAGGTGGAGCGACGAGCCGGTGCTCGACGGCCCTGTGTCGTCACCTGCCCGCCCGCTGCCCCGGGTGCTCGCCGTGGCCAACCAGAAGGGGGGCGTCGGGAAGACGACCACGGCGGTGAACCTCAGTGCAGCCTTGGCCGAGCTCGACTACCGCGTGCTGGTGGTTGATCTGGACCCGCAGGGGAACGCGACCACCGGTGTCGGCATCGACGCGCGGAACTTCGACCTCTCGATGTACGACGTGATAATGCGGGAGACGGCGATGGAAGACTGCATCGAGCCGACCAGCGTGAAGAACCTGTTCGTCGCTCCGGCCACCATCGACCTGGCCGGAGTGGAGATCGAGCTGGTCCCGGCGTTCAGCCGCGAGCTGCGGCTGAAGAAGGCGATCGACAGCATCGTGGACGACTTCGACTTCGTCCTCATCGACTGCCCTCCGTCGTTGGGGCTCATCACCGTCAACGGCCTGGCGGCAGCGGGGGAGGTGCTCGTGCCGATCCAGTGCGAGTATTACGCGCTGGAAGGCCTGAGCCAGCTCTTGAGGAACGTGCACCTCGTGGCCAGCAACCTGAACGACCGTCTGGAGATCACCACCATCGTTCTCACCATGTACGACGGGCGGACCCGGTTGGCGGTCGACGTGGCGTCGGAAGTCCGGAAGCACTTCGCCGAGCGGGTCTGCAGCACCGTCATCCCCCGCGTGGTCAGGTTGTCGGAGGCTCCGTCCTTCGGCCAGCCGATCACGGTATTCGATCCGACGTCGCGCGGGGCCGTGGCCTATCGCGAACTTGCACAGGAGGTGAGTAATGGCGCGCCGAAGCGGGCTCGGTAAGGGTCTCGGTGCCCTCATCCCGACCGAGGTGACGGGTGACCGGCGATCGCGGTTGCGGGAGGTGCCGATCGGCAGTGTCCGACCGAACGCACTCCAGCCTCGCACTCATTTCGACGAAGAGGCGATGTCGTCTCTGGCCGCGTCGGTGCGCGAGCTGGGCGTCCTGCAACCGGTGCTGGTCCGCCAGGTCGAAGGAGACGGAGAGGAGTGCTACGAGCTCATCGCCGGCGAGCGCCGCTGGAGGGCCGCCCGCCGGGCCGGGCTCCAGGCCATCCCGGTGCTGGTGCAGGAGGGGACCGATGGCGCCCATAGCCTCGAGCAGGCCCTGGTCGAGAACCTCCACCGCGAAGACCTCAATCCCCTCGAGGAGGCTGCCGCCTACCAGCAGCTCATCGACGACTTCTCCTTCACGCACGAACGGGTGGCCACCCGGGTGGGCAGGAGTCGGGCGGCGGTGACCAACACCCTCCGGCTCCTGCAGCTCCCGACCGGCGTGCAGCGGGCACTGGCCGAGGGGGCCGTCACGGCGGGTCATGCCCGCGCCCTCCTGGGGACGCCGGACCGGGCGCTTCAGGAGGCCCTGGTTCAACGGATCGTGGCCGAGGGGCTGACCGTCCGAGCGGTGGAGGAGTTGGTGCGGGCGGCGGCGGAGAGCCCGGGCCCCGGGGCGGCGGCTGGTCCCGACGATGGTACTACCAATGGTAATACCTCCGGGGCCACCCGTCCCGGGGGCCGCCGACTGCCCGAGCCGGGGATCCTCGAGCTGGAGGAGCTGCTGTCGTCACACCTCGACACGAGGGTGAAGGTCGAGCTTCGCAACCGGCGGGGACGGGTGGTGGTGGAATTCGCCACCCTGGAGGACCTCGAGCGGATCTATCGGGTGATGGTCGAGGGTCGCCGGCCCGACTCCGATTCGCCGGCGTCACCGTCCTGAACTGGGAGATCAGCGCCACAGGCCCGGTCCCGGCCCAACAGTGAAGCGCTGCTGAAGGTATATCCACACCTGTGCATGACGTTGTGGATTGTGGTCCCGGACGCAGTCGAGCGGCTCAGTCCCAGGGGGCGGAGGCCCACCCGGTCAGGGCCTCGGCCAGGGCCTCGGCCAGGTCTCGGCCCCGCTCGACGACGGCCGAGGCCGGTCCCACCTCGACGATCACCGCCGGCATCCGGGTCTCCCGGAGCAGGGCGAGCGACATCCCGCGGCACTGCCGGTCGGGCACGCCCAGGGCGGGAGGGACGTGGCGCTGCACCTCTTCGGCCAGGACGCGGCCCCCGACCGACTCGGTCCGGTACCCGGCGTAGTAGGAGGTGCTGCAGCCCGGTCGTTCGGGATCCAGGCGCAGGGCGAGGTAGACGTCGACCCCGGCGGCGTTCGCCTGGAGGGCCTGGGAGGAGTCGTCAGGGTGGTGGAGCGAGGTGACGCGGGCGCCCAGGGCGACCAGCCGCCGGTGCAGCGCCGCCACGGTCGTGGACAGGCCGCCGGTCTCGCCGAGGGCCACGTGGCGCTCGGACAGGGTGGGCGGGGCTCGCCGGAGCAGCTCACGAGCCCGCACGGTGGAGACCAGCTCGCGCTGCTGGTGGCGAGCCGCCACCCGGAGGAGGTCGCGCAGGGTGGCGGCCCCGAGGATGCCGTCGACCGGGAGGGCGGCGTTCACCTGGAACTCGCGCAGGGCGGCGACGGTGGCGTCGCCGAAGATGCCGTCGACGCGGCCGGTGTCGAACCCGAGAGCGCCGAGACGCTGCTGGAGCTCGGCGACATCGTCGCCCCGCAGCATCGGCGTCCGGCGGTAGAGGAAACGGTCGCCGAGCCGGTGCCCGGCCTCGACCAGGGTCGCCCACGTCTGGGGACCGCACCTGCCGTCGACCCTGAGCCCGCGCCGGTGCTGGAACCCCTCGACGGCGGCACGCGTGGCCGGACCGAACCGCCCCCCGGGGTCGCCGGACGGATCGAACCCGAGGGCGCCCAGCCGCCGCTGCACGTCGAGGACGGCCTCGCCGGTGTGCCCCTCGACGAGCGGGAGGATGTCGCCGGCGACGGGGGCGACGACGACGCCTAGAGGTACGCCGCCAGCTCCTGGACCAGCTGGCCCTTGGGCTTCGCCCCGATCAGGCGCACCTTGGGCTCCCCGTCCTTGAACAGGATCAGGGTCGGGATGCTCATCACGTCGAAGCGCCGGGTCACGTCGAGGTTCTCGTCGATGTTGAGCTTGGCGATCTGCAGCTTTCCCGCCTGCTCGGTGGCGATCTCCTCCAGGACCGGGGCGATCATCTTGCACGGCCCGCACCATTCGGCCCAGAAGTCGACCAGCACCGGGACGTCCGACGCCTTGACATGCTCGTCAAACGTACTGTCGCCCAGCACCACGATCTTCTCGCTCATATAGCTCCTCCTCGCGTCGTCGCGAGCCCCGGCCGACCGGCCGCGCCCGTCTCCCGCCCGACGGTACCAGCCGCTGCCCGCCGGCCAGACGCCCGGGCCGGTGCCGCGTGGCCCTCCGCATCGGCCCACCGGCCGGCGGGCCCGCCGATCAGGACCCGCGGGCCTCGAGCCACCGTTCGGTGTCGATGGCCGCCATGCATCCCGATCCGGCGGCGGTGATGGCCTGGCGGTAGACGTGGTCCTGGACGTCGCCGCAGGCGAACACCCCGTCCACGCTGGTGCGCGAACCCTCGAAGGTGCGGATGTAGCCGCCCTCGGCCAGCTCGAGCTGGCCCCCGAAGACGCCGGAGTTCGGCTCGTGGCCGATGGCCACGAAGACCCCGTCGGCCGCCATCTCCGACGGCTGGCCGCTGGCGACGTCCTGCAGGAGGACGCCGGTGACCTTGCCGTCGCCCTGGATCGCGGCAACGGTGGTGTCCCAGCGGAACTCGATGGTCGGGTTGGCGAAGGCCCGCTGCTGGAGGATCCGCGATGCCCGGAGCTGGCGGCGGCGGTGCACCACCGTCACCCGGGCCGCGAACCGGGTGAGGAAGAGCGCCTCCTCCAGGGCCGAGTCGCCCCCGCCCACCACGACGACGTGCTGGGAGCGGAAGAAGTACCCATCGCAGGTGGCACACGTCGACACGCCGTGGCCGAGGAGGCGGCTCTCGCCCGGAACGCCGAGCATCAGCGACCGGGCGCCGGTGGCGACCACGAGCGCCTCAGCCAGGTACGTCGGCTCGGCGGCGCCGGGGTCACCCAGCCAGACGCCGAACGGCGAGCCGCCGGCCAGGTCGACCCGGGTGACCTTGGCCGTCCGCAGCTCGGCACCGAACCGGGCCGCTTGCGAGCGCATGGCCATCATGAGGTCCGGCCCCATGACGCCGTCGGGGAAGCCCGGGAAGTTCTCCACCTCGGTCGTGAGCATGAGCTGGCCGCCGGGCTGGTCGCTGGTGGACGACGGCTCACCCTCCACCACCACCGGGGCGAGCTGGGCCCGTGCCACGTAGACGGCGGCCGTCAGCCCGGCCGGCCCCGATCCGGCCACGACCACCTTGCGCCGCTCGGGCGATCCGTCACTCACCGCCGGCCGCCCGCCGGGTCCGGGTCGTGCGCCTGGACCAGGCGGCGAGCCCGGCCAGGGTGAGCAGGCCACCGACCACCGCGTCGGAGATCCACACCCGGTTGCCGAAGGCGTAGATGTCGAGCAGCCGGACGACCGCCACCGACACCACCACGATCAGGACCGCCGCCAGGGCGGCGACCAGGAGACCGAAGACGACAGCCCGGGCGGCCAGCGTGGCCGGCCGGATGGCCTTGTCGTGCACGGCGTCGACGACCATCTCGACGGCGTCGGCCGCCTTCTTGGGCCATTCGACCCCGGCCATCCCGGCATTGAGCACCGCTCCGCCGCCGATGCCGCGGGGGCCCCGTGCCGGCCCGTCGACCGCTCCGTCGTGGGGATCGCTCATGCCGGAAGGTTAGTGGGAACGCCCGCACCGGCCGGCCGGCACCTGGTAGCAGACACCGACCGTCCCCGGCCCGGCGTGGGTGCCGACGACGGGGCCCAGGTCGACCACCACCAGCGGGTGGGCGACCTCCACCTTCGCCATCCGGGACACTACGGCCCCCACGTCGGCCGCGGCACCGTCGCAGACGGCGAGCCGCTCGAGCGGAGCCTCGGCCTCCACCTTGGCCGCCAGGTAGTCGAGGGAGCGGGCGCGGGTGCGCTGCTTGGACTCCTGCTCCACCAGGCCGTGGCGCACCTCGACCACCGGCTTTATCGACAGGAGGGAGCCGAGGAGAGCGGCCGCGCCGCCGATGCGGCCGCCCCGCTGGAGGTGGTCGAGGGTGTCGACGACGCCGACCACCCGGGTGCGCCCGAGCAGCCCGCTGACCACCCGGGCCGTTTCCTCGAGGGACGCCCCGGCGGCGGCGGCATCGGCGGCGGCCAGGCACAGGAGGCCCTGGCCCATCGTGACCGACCGGCTGTCGACCACCCGCACCTCGACCCGGCCAGCGGCAGCCTCGGCACCGGCCAGGGCGGCCTGGTAGGTGGCCGACAGGCTCGATGAGATGGTCACGCAGAGCACACCGTCGGCACCGTCGTCGGCGGCCGCCACGAAGGCCGCCCCGAAGTCGCCCGGGGCGGGGGCCGCCGTCTCGGGAAGGGCCGTCGACGCCGCGCAGCGCTCCCAGAACGCTTCGGGGGAGAGGTCGCGCCGGTCGAGCAGCTCCTCCTCCCCGAAACGCACGGTGAGCGGCACCACGGTGATGCCGGCCGCCCCGGCCAGCTCGTCCGTCAGGTCGCTGGCGCTGTCGGTGACGACGCGGACGCCGGGCATCGGACGCTTCCCTTCGCGGTGGGCCGGACCGGCCTCGTGACCGGCCTCGTGACCGGCCGGGGACGCCGGGGCGCCCTCGGGGGGAGAACCTACCGCGGGGGTCGGGGTCGCAGCGGGGTGTCGGTGCCGCCCACCCAGCGGACCTCACCCAGGCCGTCGTCGGGGTCGTCGTCCGGTTCCCGGTCGAGCGGGTCGCCGCTCTCCGGGCGCCGGCCGGGCCCGGGGGTGGCTCGGGGCCCCCGGTCGGCCCCCCCCGGGGCCGGGACGATCCGGATCCGCGACCCGGGTGCGACCGGCCACGACGTCTCGCCGGCCGCCTCCGTCCCGCCTCCGGGGTCCCGGCCGGCGAGCGCCGGGCGGCTCGGGCCGCGGGCCGACCTGGTACGGGCCGACCTGGTACGGACCGGCCGGCCGGTCCGTCCGATCGACCACTCGGCGGCCGGCGGCGGCGCCACCGGGCCGGCCGGCGACGCGCCCTCGGGACCGGTGCCGTCGAGGTCGCCCCACAGGGCCAGGCCGCGCCGGCGCCCGCCGAGCAGGGCAGCCACGGCGGCGTAGACGGCGCCGCCGACGACCACCGAGCCGCCGACGCGGGCCAGCAGGCCCAACCCCTGGTCGGCGCCGGACAGGTTGGACACGACCAGGACGACGGCCCCCATGACGGCGCTGGCTGCCGCCACCCGGCGGAGTGGCCACCAGGTGCGGGGACCGCCGAGCGAGCCCAGCCAACGCCGGAGCAGGAGGAGCCCGGCGGCGGCGCCGGCGGTGTAGCCGACCGACAGGGAGAGGGCCAGGCCCCGCACGCCCAACGGGCCCACCAGAGCCACGGCCAGGACCACGTTGAGGCCGTTCTCGACCAGGTACAGCCAGAAGGCCGCGCGCGTTCGCTGCATCGACTGGAGGACGCGCACCACGTAGAGGAAGGCGCAGTAGCCGGGGAGACCCAGCGAGAAGAGGGCCAGGGCGGCGCCGGTGACCGACGTCCCCGACACCGACGTCGAGCCGTGCCCCAGCAGGAGGGCGACCGCCGGCCGGGCGAGCAGGAACATGCCCACCGCGGCGGGGATGATCAGCGCCATGGTGGCCCGGAGGCCGCCCACCAGGCGCCGGCGGAACCCGGGGACGTCCCCGGTGGCCCACCGCTCGGACAGGTCGGGGGTGACGGCGCTCATGACCGACACGGCCACGACGGCGTAGGGGAGCTGCAGGAAGGCGTAGGCGTAGGTGTACGAGGACACCGGGTCGGTCCCCGGGGCGCCGACGGCCAGGGCCAGGACCACGAAGAGCGCCACCTGGTTGGCCACGACGAAGCCGAAGGTCCAGCCGCCCAGCCGCAGGACGGTGCGGACCGCCTCGTGGCCGGGATCCCAGCGCCAACGCAGGCGGGCCAGGCCGATCCCGCGCAGGTGCGGGAGCAGGAGCGCGGCCTGGAGCACCAGCCCCAGGGTGGTGCCGAGGCCGAGGAGGACCAGCTGGCCGGGGTGGGCCTGGATGCCGGCCAGCGACGGGAAGCTGGGCACCAGGGCGTGGAACCACAAGAGGACGCCGATGGTGACGACGTTGTTGGCGATGGGCACCCACATCGGGGCGGCGAACCGCCGGCGGGTGTTGAGGAGCGACGTCACGATGGCCAGCAGGCCGTAGAGGGCGACCTGGGGCATGAACCACCGCAGCAGGGTGGTGGCGACGGCCCGCTCCCGCGCCAGGTGCGCCCCCGCCCCCGAATGGCCCAGCGCCGTGAAGGCGTCGATCACCTCCGGCGCCAGTAGCCAGAACACGACCGTCATGACCACCAGGACCACCGCCGAGAGCGAGACGACGGCCGAGATGGCGCGCCACGCCTCCCGGTCGGAGCGGGTGGCCAGCCGGTCGACGAACACCGGGATGAAGGTGGCCGACAGCACCCCGCCGAGGACCACGTCGTGGAGCATGTTGGGGGTGGTGTTGGCCAGGTTGTAGGCGTCGGCCAGGTGGTGGTAGCCGAGGGCGTAGGCCAGGGCGACGATCCGCAGCAGGCCGGTCAGCCGGGAGACGGCGGTGCCGGCCGCCATCCAGGCGGTGGCCCGCCGGAGGTCGACGGTCCCGGGGCCGGTCACCGGGGCGGCGCCGCCCCGGCCCGGACGGCACGCCGGCGCCGGCCCGATCGCCAGGAGCGAGCCCACCACCCGAGGAGCACCGCCAGTGCCACCGCCGTGAGCACCAGCCCGATGACCGAGGTGGCGGTCGAGCGCACCGTGAGCTGGCCCCGGGCCAGGACCAGGCCGCCCTCGGGCGAGGTGAGCACCGCTGTCACCGGCGAGTCGCCGAGGGTGCGGGCGACCACGTGGACGCGCAACGGATTGGTGGTGTGGTCCAGCACCAGGCGCTGGGTGGTGGTGCCCGGGAACCGGAACTTGGCGCTGCTGAGCGACAGGGTGCCGTCGACGGTGTACGGGGCGTCGGAGACGACGGTGACCGGGATCCACCCTGTGCGGGCCGTGAGGGTGACCGACCGGTCGAGGGAGAACTTCACCAGCGAGAGCTGCCGGTCGAGCAGCCGGTCGAAGGTGGAGAGCGCCGCCGACCTCGCCCGGCTCTTGAGGTCCGCTGCCTCCGAGGACAGGAGCGCCTGGTCGAGCTGGGTCGTCACCGCAGTGGCGCCGGGGGCCGCGCTGTCAAAGGCGGTGACCCGCTGGCGGGCCGCCGTGAGGAGCCGGGCCGCCGACACCGGCAGCGAGGGTCCGGCGCCCGCCCCTTCCAGGTGGCGGGCGCCGTGGGCGGGCACGGTGGCGAAGAAGGTGGAGAGCGTCACCGGGACCACGACGGGGTTGCCCGCCAGCCCGGCCAGCAGCTGCCGGTCGAAGGCGGCGGTCGGGTGCCATCCGGGCGGGGGCACAGCCACCATCCCCCGCGGCGTCGCTGTGTAGGGGAGCTCGAAGTGGACCATCGCCAGATCGGCCAGGAGCTGGGCGGCGGCCAGGGCCGGGTCGCCCGGGTGGGCGGTGAACTGGTCGGCCAGCTCCCCGTCGGCGGCGGCGGCCGGCAGCACCGGCCCGCGGTCGCCGAACGGCAGGTCGAACGGCCACGTCCAAGTGGCGCCGCTCTTGACGGTGGCCCGGGCCAGGGCGTTGTCGGGGACCACCACCCGCTGGGCTCCCACCTGGGACAGGCCCGAGCCGGTCGAGGCCCCGACAGGACCGGTGGCCACCCAGGTGCTGTCCGTTCCGGTCTCGACCCGGAGCTTGGCCAGGACGGCGGCTCCCTCGACCATCTGGGCGTGGATCTCGGTTCCCTCGCCGGCCCCGGCCAGCGCGCCCAGGTCGACCCGGACGTAGGGCCCGGTCGCCGTCTCGTCGCCCGCCTGGCCGGCCGACATCCCGGCCAGGGTGTGGACCGCCGCCCGCCCGGCGCTGCCGGTGCCGGCCAGGGCCTGGAGCGTGGCCGGCTCGGGGTCGAGGGTCACCGGTACCGACGGCGCCCGCTGCAGGTCGGTGACGAGGCCCTCCAGCGACGAGGCGGCGCCTGGCGCCAGTGGCGCCACGGCCTGGCCGGCCGGGGCGGCGGCCCGCCGCACGGAGGTGGGGGCGGCCACCGGGACCACCCAGGCGAACCGCAGCCGCTCGGCGCTGGTGCTCTGGGCGTAGGTCAGGAAGGTGGTGAAGGTGGCGAGGCCGGTGCCGGTGGCGCTGGCGAGCGACACCACCACCGGGTACACCCCTGTGCAGGCCCCGCCGACGGTGACCGGGCACGACAGGTCGAGGGCCGGGGTCCCGGGGGCCGGTGCCGGGCCGGCGGCCGCCGAGGGGACGACGGCGATCGTGAGGCCGACCCGGCCGTCGGCGCCGGTCGGGAGATCGGTCAGGGGGACCGGGGCCGTCCGGTCCACCTGCGGGCCGTCGGTCCGGGCGGGGGAGGAGCGCAGGGCCGATTCGAGCCCCGTCCGGGTCCCGAGCTTGCCGTAGAGGCTGGCCGTCACCGTGGTGCCGGCCGGCGCCCCGGTCACCGACAGCTTCAGTGTGAAGGGGGCGGGGGCCCCGGCCTGGGGCGGGGTCACCCAATTGCTCTGGCTGACCAGGGAGAGATGGGTGGCCGCCGCCGGAGCAGTGGCCGCCGCCGCCGGAGCAGTGGCCGCCGCCGTCCAGGCGAGGATCCCGCCGGCCAGCCACGCCGCCACGGCCGTGGCGGCGACGGGGATCGCACGCCGTGACCCGAGGCCACGCGACATCGACACCCCGGAACGCTAGACGGCGCCGGCCGCGCCCTGTGCCCGCCGGGAGCCGGGGCGGCGCCCGGCGGGCAGTACCGTGTGCCGGTGGAGCAGGCAACGGTTCCCGAACGGTTCCGGCCCCTGGTGGCGGCCACCTCGGACCTGGCCGATCGGTTCGCCGGGGCCGGCCGGGCGCTCTACCTGGTGGGCGGGTCGGTGCGCGACGCCCTCGTGGGTCCCGCCGCCGCTGGCACCGGCCCGGAGCATCCGGAGCCGGCAGCGGGCGTGGCCGGCGCTCCCGGCGACTTCGACCTCACGACCGACGCCCGGCCGGACGAGATCGAGCGGCTCGTGGCCGGCTGGGCCGACGCGGTGTGGACCCAGGGGAAGCGGTTCGGCACCATCGGCTGCCGGGCCGGCGGCAGGACCTACGAGATCACGACCCACCGGGCCGAGGCCTACCGCCCGGACTCGCGCAAGCCCGACGTGACCTTCGGCGACGACGTCGAGACCGACCTGTCGCGCCGGGACTTCACCGTCAACGCCATGGCGCTGGAGCTCCCCGGGCTCCGGCTGGTCGACCCGTTCGACGGCCTGGCCGACCTGGCGACCCACCGCCTGCGCACCCCGCTCGACCCCGACGTGTCGTTCGATGACGACCCGCTGCGGATGCTGCGGGCGGCGCGCTTTGCCGCCGGTTACAGCCTGGTGCCCGACGACGCCCTGGTCGCCGCCGTGCGGCGCGGCGGCCAGCGCCTGGCCATCGTGTCGGCCGAGAGGATCCGGGACGAGCTTGACAAGATCGTGGTCCTACCGGTGCCCTCGCCGGCCCTGTGGTTCGTGGTCGACACCGGGCTGGCCGGCGAGATCCTCCCCGAGCTCCCCGCCCTCCGCCTCGAGCAGGACCCGGTCCACCGGCACAAGGACGTGCTGGCCCACACGCTGGCGGTGGTCGACAAGACCTCGCCGGACCGCCTCTTGCGCCTGGCCGCCCTGTTCCACGACGTGGGCAAGCCCCGGACCCGCGCCTTCGGCCCCGACGGGGTCAGCTTCCACCACCACGAGGTGGTCGGCGCCCGCATGACCCGCCAGCGGATGGAGGCGCTCCGCTACCGGCGCGACGACGTGGAGACGGTGACCCGGCTGGTCGAGCTCCACCTGCGGTTCCACACCTACCGGCTGGGGTGGACCGACAAGGCGGTGCGGCGCTACGTGCGCGACGCCGGGCCCCTGGTGGACCGGCTCAACGAGCTGACCCGGTGCGATTGCACCACCCGCAACGCGGCCAAGGCTCGTGCGCTGTCCCGCCGGATGGACGAGCTGGTCCGCCGCATCGACGAACTGCGCCAGCACGAGGAGCTCGACGCCATCCGGCCCGACCTCGACGGCACACAGGTCATGGCCCGCCTGGGCGTCGCGCCCGGGAAGGTGGTCGGCGAGGCACTGGCCCACCTGCTCGAGCTCCGGCTGGACGAGGGTCCGCTGGGGGAGGAGGAGGCGGGCCGCCGGCTCGACCGGTGGTGGGCGGCCCGCAGGTCGTCAGCGCCGATGCAAGCCGCGGCGCCGAGGCGGGGGAGCTGAGGGCGGCCTCCCGCCGCATCTGGGGCCGGGAACGGGCCCGCCGGCCGGAGCGCTCGGTCGGGTCAGCCGTCCTCGGGCCACACCGGCCCGTCCTCGCCGGCGGCGAAGCGCTCCACCAGGCGCTGGGCCTCGTCGTCGTGGTACTGCACCGGTGGCGACTTCATGAAGTAGGACGACGGCCCGACCAGGGGCCCGCCGATCCCGCGGTCGAGGGCGAGCTTGGCGCAGCGGACGGCGTCGATGATGACCCCGGCCGAGTTGGGCGAGTCCCACACCTCGAGCTTCAGCTCCACGTTGAGCGGCACGTCGCCGAAGTTGCGCCCCTCCATGCGGATGTAGGCCCACTTGCGGTCGGCCAGCCACGGCACGTGGTCGGACGGCCCGATGTGCACGTCGTCGGCCGGGAGGACGGTGTTCTCGATCTGGCTGGTCACCGCCTGGGTCTTGGAGACCTTCTTGGACAGGAGCCGGTCGCGCTCGAGCATGTTGCGGAAGTCCATGTTGCCCCCGACGTTGAGCTGGTAGGTGCGGTCCAGGGCGAGCCCGCGGTCCTCGAACAGGCGGGTGAGGATCCGGTGGACGATGGTCGCCCCCACCTGGCTCTTGATGTCGTCGCCGACGATGGGCACGCCGGCGTCCCGGAACCGCCGGGCCCATCCCGGGTCCGAGGCGATGAACACCGGGATGGCGTTGACGAAGGCGACCTTGGCCTTCAGGCACGCTTCGGCGTAGTGGCGCTGGGCCTGCTCGGAGCCGACCGGAAGGTAGGAGACGAGCACGTCGGCCCGGGCCTCGACCAGTGCGGCGGCCACGTCGACCGGCGCCGCCGGGGACTCCTCGACGACGTCGCGGTAGTAGCGGCCCAACCCGTCGAGCGTCGGCCCGCGCTGGACCACCACTCCCAAGTCGCCGACCTCGGCGAACCGCACCGTGTTGTTCTGCCCGGCGGCAATGGCCTTGCCCAGGTCGAGCCCGACCTTGTCGGCGTCGACGTCGAACGCCGCCACCGGCACCAGGTGGCGGACGTGGTAGCCGCCGAGGACCACGTGCATGAGCCCGGGGACGGCCTCGTCGGGTGTGGCGTCCCGGTAGTACGTGACGCCCTGGACGAGCGAGCTGGCGCAGTTGCCCACGCCGGCGATGGCCACGCGGACGCTGGTCATGTGTCGGTCTCCTTGTCGTGTCGTCGGTCGTGTCGTCGGCGGGCGCGCTCCGGCTGGGCTGCCCGCCCGGCGCCCGCCCGGGCCGGCACCCGCCCCGGTCCGGGTCGTCGGTCGGCGACCCCGGCGGGGGTGCCGGCGGTGGCCGGTTCCCCCGAGCGCGGCGAGACGGCCGTCCGGGCCGTCGCCCGCTCGGCGTCGAGGAGGCGGTCGAGCCACCCGATGTCGTGCTCGAGGGCGTCGGTGGCGTGCTCGGCCACCGACCGGGCGTAGGTGCCCAGGCGCTCGCCGCCCCCGCTGCCCTGCGCCTCGGCCAGGCGTTGGGCCAGGTGCGCCCGACGCCGCTCGAGGAGCCCCAGGCGGGCCACCGGCGGGAGGTGCCCGGCGAAGGCCAGCCGCAGGCCGAAACTGCGGGCGTCGTCCCCTCCGTCGGCGCGGCAGAGCAGGTCGGTGAACAATCGGCGCCCGGCGCCGGTGATGCGGTAGGCCTTGCGCGAGCGCCCTCCCCGGGCGCCGACGCCGGCACCGCGGCGCGACCGGAGCACGGCCCACTCGCCGCTGAGGGAGCCGGTGGGGGGGACGCTGGCGCCGGCACCGGCCGGCGCTGGCGCCGGGTCGATGGCCTCCACCGCCCCCGCTGTCTCAAGCCGGGCCAGCGCCGGGTACAGGGAGCCGAAGGACACGTTGGCCAGCAGGCCGAGCCCGTCCCGGAGCTGGCGGCGGATCTCGTAGCCGTGCAGCTCGCCGCGCTCTTCTAAGAGCCCGAGGATCGCCAGGTCCAACATATCGGCAGAGTATATCGGATCGATATAGAGCGGGGCGGGCCGCCGAAGGCGCCTGTCCGGGCACCGGCGGCGGTAGCCTCGACGTCGTGACCATCCGCTCCCGACAGGGTGCCTCCGGACCAACCGGTGAGGCCAGCGTCGAGTACCGGCTGGTGCGCGACGCCGTGGTGCGCGACGTCCGGCGCGGCAAGCTGGGGACGGTCGACGTCTGTGACGCCCATCCGGAGCTCCTGCGGGCGGCCCGCAACGTGGGGCGGCCCTCCGGCGACCCCTGTCCGATCTGCCAGACCACCACCACGGTGCAGGTGACCTACGTGTTCGGCGCCGGCCTCCCGCCTGGTGGCCGCTGCCCGGGCACGCCCACCGAGCTGGACCGCCTCCGGCGCCGCGGCGACCGGGTGCTCTGTTACGACGTCGAGGTGTGCCCCGAATGCGCCTGGCACCACCTGCTGCGCAAGTACCCGGCAGGCGGTTTGGCCGGCCGCGCCCCGGGCCGGGACGCCTCCCGCTGGCGCGGCTGACCGGCGCGGCTGACCGGCGCGGCTGCACCCTGGCGCCCGGCCGGCACGCGGGGCAGGATGGGGAGCATCGGGCCGCACGGACCTGCCGGCGGCACCGGCGCCAACACGGCGGCGGCCTCGGGACGGCACACCGGACGGGCCGGAGCGCCCGCCCTCGTCCGGTACGGCCCGGCCGCCGGGTGGGGACCGTGGCGACGAAGCGCCAGCGACGAACCGATCCAACCGATCCACGAGGAGGGCATGCGATGACCAGCCCTACCGGCGTCGGACGGCCGGAGGGCAATGGCCGTCCCGCCGTCTCCGGCTCCACCGACCGCTCGCCGGTGACGGTCCCGATGGTCAGGTCCCGCAAGCGGGCGGCCGGCGCCGAGCCGTTGGTCGTGGTGACGGCCTACGACACCCCGGGCGCCCGGATAGCCGACGCCGCCGGGGTCGACGTGATCCTGGTGGGCGACTCGCTGGGCGACAACGTGCTCGGCTACGACGACACGTTGCACGTCACGCTGGACGACATGGCCCGCCACACGGCGGCGGTGCGCCGCGCCGGCCCGGCCGCGCTGGTGATCGCCGACCTGCCGTGGATGACCTACCACCTGGGTGTCGACGACGCGGTCGGCAACGCCGCCGCGCTGGTGCGGGCCGGTGCCCAGGCGGTCAAGCTCGAGGGGGGCGGGCCGAGGGTGGCCGTGGTCGAGGCGATCGTGGCCGCCCAGATCCCGGTGATGGGCCACCTCGGGCTCACCCCCCAGTCGGTGCTGGCGATGGGCGGGTACCGGGTCCAGGCCCGGGACGCCGGCGCCGCGGTGGCCCTCGTGGACGCAGCCCGGGCGCTGGCCGGCGCCGGTTGCTTCGGCATCGTCTTGGAGGGCGTGCCCGACGCGGTGGCGGCGGCCGTCACCGCGTCGGTCGACATCCCGACCATCGGCATCGGCGCCGGACCGGCCTGTGACGGGCAGGTGCTCGTCTTCCACGACCTGCTCGGGCTGGGAGGCCGCCCGCCGGCCAAGTTCGTGCGCCGGTACGCCGATCTCGCCGGGACGGCCACGGCCGCCATTGCCGCCTACGCCGCCGACGTGCGGGCCGGCGACTTCCCCGACGACACCGAGACCTACCACGCCACGGCCGAGCTGGCGGCGTCCCTGGCGGCGTCGACGGGGGAGGGATCGCCCGGGGCCGGCCCCCCGGTCGCCACCGGGGCGGACTGATCCGGTCGGCCGCCGCCGCCCGGGCAGCTACCATCGTGCCGAGCACGTCCGGCGCCCGGCGCCGGACGGCACGAACCCTGCCCCGAGTGCCGGGGCCCGGGCCTCGGCCCGGTCCAGAGGGAGGTGAGCCGCCGATGCGGCCGTACGAAGTGATGGTCATCTTCGACACCGGGGCCGAGCCACCGGCCATCCAGGCGGTGGTCGACCGGCTGCTGGAGACCGTGCGGGCCAGCGACGGCGTGCCGGGGGCGGTCGACCGGTGGGGCCGCCGGGCGTTGGCCTACGAGGTGCGGCACCGCCGGGAGGGCTACTACGTCCTGGTGGAGCTGTCGGGCACCAGCCGCACCGTCGCCGAGGTCGACCGGATGCTGGCGCTGGCCGACGAGGTGCTGCGGCACAAGCTGGTCCGCCTCCCCGACAAGGTCCTGCGCCGGGCGGCGGCACCGGGGGCGGGGAGCGAGCAGCTGGCGGCCGGCCCGGGCCGGCCCGAGCCAGGCGGGCGTTTCGCCGGCCGGTCTGCCGGCCGGTCCGCCCGGTGAGCACCCGGCGATCCGAGGAGCGAGGAGGAGCACCATGCCGGACAACAGCGTGAGCCTGGTGGGCAACGTCACCCGGGATCCGGAGCTGCGGTTCACGAACACGGGCCAGCCGACGACGAGCTTCGGCCTGGCCGTCAACCGCCGCTGGCAGAACCGCCAGACCCAGGAGTGGGAGGAGGCTACGAGCTTCTTCGACATCGTGTGCTGGCGGGAGATGGCGGAGAACGTGAGCGAGAGCATCGCCAAAGGCGCCCGGGTGGTCGTGTGCGGGCGGCTCGAGCAGCGGAGCTGGGAGACCCCCGAGGGCGACCGCCGGTCCAAGGTCGAGGTGATCGCCGACGAGGTGGGCCCGTCGCTCCGGTGGGCGACGGCGCAGGTGGTGAAGAACGAGCGGCGAGGACCGTCCGACGGCTCGCGCGGCGGCGGCCGCCAGGCGCCGCCCCCGGCCCCGGCGCCGCGCCCGGCCGAGCCGGCCGCCGGTTACGGCTACGACGAGGAGCCTTTCTGATGGCCCGCAGCAACTACCGGGGCGGGACGTCCCGCCGCACGCCCAAGGATCTGAACCGGCGGGTGAAGAAGAAGCCGTGCGCGCTCTGCCGCGACCGGATCGAGTGGGTCGACTACAAGGACGTCGCGCTGCTCCGCAAGTACATGAGCGACCGGGGCAAGATCCGCTCGAGACGGGTCACGGGGAACTGCGCCCAGCACCAGCGGGCCATTGCCCAGTCCATCAAGACGGCCCGGGAGCTCGTGCTGCTGCCGTACACCCAGCGCACGGTGACCGAGCGGCCCGGCGGTCGCGGCGGGCGGGGCGAGCGGGGCGAGCGGGGTGCCGGCCGGGGCGACCGTGATCACGACCGTGGGCCGCGCGTCGACCGCGGGCCGCGTGGTGGGGACGGACGGACGGCACCTGCCGCCGGGGCTCCTGCGGCGCCGCCTGCGCCGGACGGTGGTGCGCCGGACGGTGGTGCGCCGGGCGCCGGGGTTCCTGCGGCGCCGCCGGCGCCGGGCGGTGGTGCGCCGGGAAGTGGTGCGCCGGCGACGGACCATCCCGCCGATGGCGTTCGGGCCTCCGGGCCGGTCTCGGCGACGGACGGGAGCGAGGGTCGGTGAGGGTCGTCCTGCGCGGCGACGTCGACGGAGTGGGACGACGCGGGGACATCGTCGAGGTGTCCGGCGGGTTCGCCCGGAACTTCCTGTTCCCTGCGGGCAGGGCCATCGTCGCCACGGCCGGGGTGGAGGCTCAGGCAGCGGCCATGCGACGGGCGCGTGACCTGCGCCAGGCGCAGGGCCGCCAGGCTGCCCAGGCCCAGGCCCAGGTGCTGGCCGGAGCCAGCCTGCGCATCAGTGCCAGGGCCGGCGGGACCGGCCGGTTGTTCGGCTCCGTGGCCGCTGCCGACGTGGCGGCGGCCGTATTCGACCAGAAGGGGGTGGAGCTCGAGCGCCACCAGGTGTCGCTCGACGAGCCCATCAAGGCGGTGGGGATCCACGAGGTCCCGGTCCACCTCTTCGAGGACGTCGTGACCGTCGTCGTCGTCGAGGTGGTCGCCACCGACGGCACCTGACGCGGCCTCGCCCGCCGGGCCGATCCACCGTCACACCCCCCTACCAGGATGGTGGCGGTGCGCTGCTCCCGCCGTTCCGGTTCCTCCCTTCCGACGCTGCCGGCACCGGCGGGACTGTCCACAGCGCCGCTCACAGGTGACGCAGCGTTTGTCGTCGTGAATCCCCAGGTTTGGGGACTTTCGATCAACAAGCCGGGTCCCGCAAGGTAGCAGGACCATGGTGCAGGCCTTCGACGACAACCGGACCCGGCGCCTCCGCCCGGCACCGGGCCCGGGCAACGGCGGCGCACCGTCGCCGGGCGGTGGCCCGCGCTTGCCGCCGCACGACCTGGACGCCGAAGAGTCCCTCCTCGGCTCGATGCTGCTTTCGAGCGATGCCGTCACCGCCGCCATCGAGCGATGCGCCGCCGGCGACTTCTACAAGCCGGCGCACGGGCACATCTTCGTCGCCATCCTCTCCCTGTTCGAGCGGGGGGAGCCGGTGGACGCCGTCACCGTGGCCGACGAGCTCCGCCGGCGGGACCTCCTGGAGGTGGTGGGTGACCCGGCGGTGCTCGTCTCCCTCCAGTCGAACACGCCATCGATCGCCAACGCGGGGCACTACGCCACCATCGTGGAGGAGCATTCCCTCCTGCGGCGGATGATCGGCGTCGGCGGCGAGCTGGCCGAGCTGGGCTACTCGGTGCCAGGCGACGTGACGGCGGCCGTGGACGAGGCCGAGCGAATGGTGTTCGAGCTGGCCGAGCGACGGACCGAGGACACCGTCAGGCCGCTGAAGGACCTGATCGGTCCGAGCCTCGACCGGATCGAGGAGCTCTCCCAGCACAGTGGCCGCATCACCGGCGTGGCGACCGGGTACACCCAGCTCGACGAGATCCTGGCCGGGCTCCAGCCGTCGAGCCTGACCATCGTGGGAGCCCGCCCGGCGATGGGCAAGACCAGCTTCGCCCTGGGAATGCTGGCCCACGTCGGCGCCGTGCTCCGCCGCCCGACGCTGCTGTTCTCGCTCGAGATGAGCCACTTCGAGCTGACCCAGCGGATGCTCGCCTCCGACGCCAGGGTGGACTCGCAGCGGATGCGGACCGGCCACCTCCACGAGGCCGACTGGGCCAAGGTCGGCGCCGCCGTCAGCCGCCTGAGCGAGGCCACCGTGTTCATCGACGACAAGCCGAACCTCACCCTCATGGACATCCGCGCCCGCGCCCGCCGGCTGAAGAAGAGCGAGGGCGACCTGGGGCTGGTGGTCGTGGACTACCTCCAGCTGATGACGGGCCGGGGCCGGGCTGAGAACCGGCAGGTAGAGGTGGCGGAGATCAGTCGCGGGCTCAAGATCCTGGCCCGCGAGCTGGAGTGCCCGGTGGTGGCGCTCTCGCAGCTGTCCCGGAGCCTGGAAGCCCGCCAGGACAAGCGTCCGCTCTTGTCGGACCTTCGGGAGTCCGGGTCCCTGGAGCAGGACGCCGACGTGGTCGTCTTCATCTACCGAGAGGAGCAGTACGACCCCGAGACCCCGGTCGACCGCCGGGGCGTGGCCGAGATCATCGTGGCCAAACACCGCAACGGGCCGACCGGATCGGTGCACCTGGTGTTCCTGGGCCAGTACGCCAGGTTCGACAACCTGAGGGCGGTCTAGCGGCAGCCGGTTACGCTCGACCCGGCCGGCACGAGACCGACGAAACCGACGAGACCGACGAGACGAGCGAGGTGCCATGGCCGGTCCTCCGGGGATGGGGCACGGAGTCAACCAGCGTGACGTAGTGAAGATGACCGCCGACGAGGTCGACGCCTTCCTCCACGAGCGCCGGCCGATGTCGATGTGCACGCTCAACCACGACGGGACGGTCCACGCGGTGGCGATGTGGTACGGGTTCTTGGAGGGGGCGGTTGCCGTCGAGAGCAAGGCCAAGGCGCAGAAGGTCCGCAACCTACGGCGGGACCCGAGGATGACCTGCCTGTTCGAGGCCGGAGAGCGTTACCAGGACCTTCGAGGCGTCGAGCTCGTCGGCCGGGGGGAGATCGTCGAGGATCCCGGGCGGATGTGGCCACTGGGCGTCGACGTCTTCGAGCGGTACTACGACCACTACCGGGAGGACCTGCGGCCGTTCGTCGAGACGATGCTCCACAAGCGGGTCGTGGTGAAGCTCCACGTCGACCGCGTCGTCAGCTGGGACCACCGCAAGCTGGGGCTGCCACCGACCGACTTCGACGCACCGGCCGGCGGTCATCGCTGACTCGATGCGCCGGGGACGGCCGTCAGGCGACGTCCCGGTCCGAGTGCGCCGCCGCCGCCTTGGCCGCCTTGGTCGCCGCCGCCGCCTTGGTCGCCTTGGTCGCCGCCGCCGCCTTGGTCGCCTTGGTCGCCGCCACCGTCCGCTTCCCGACGGCCTTCGCCCTTTCCTTCGCCTTCTCTTCCCTGCCCCGGGCGCGCCCGACCTTTCGGTCCTGCCAGCGGGCCCCGCCCGAGTGTCCGAGGAGGGAGATGCCGATCCCGAGCAGCCAGAAGTCCTTGGCCAGGGCCGTGCCCTGCTGGCTCGGGCGGATGCTGCCCTCGATCCGCATTCCGGGGGTCTTCAGGTAGAGCCCCAGCAGACCGCTGGCGAAGGTGGACAGCGCCAGGCCGGCCAGGCTGTCCTCCACGAGGGGAAGCATCAAGGTGCCGCCCAGGGCGATCTCGCCCATCGCCAGGGCCTTGACGAAACCGCCCGGTGGCAGCTTTTCCAGCACCGGGTACGTACCGGACGCCATCTGGTGCAGGCGGCCAGCGGCTTCCTTGTCGGCCTCCAGCTTGCCCAGCCCGGCGTTGAGGATGAACGCGCCGACGGCCATCCGCACGGGGAGGTTGGCAATCCGTGATCCGCGCCGCACGGTGTTGCCGGTACCCAGGGGGCGACGGTCCCACACCCGCCCGTGGCCTGCCGGTGCCGCCTCCCGGCGCTGCCCTCCGACGCCGGCGGGTCCGCCGGGCCCGTGGCCGGGCCCTGTCATACGAGGAACCGGAAGGCGGCGCTGCCCGGCACCAGTGGTTCGACCGCGAGGCCGGACTCCGCGATCCGGTCGAGGAGCGGCCCCAGATCCTCCGTGCGGGCGAGCTCGATGCCCACCAATGCGGGCCCGAGCTCCCGGCTGCTCTTCTTCATGTACTCGAAGCGCGTGATGTCGTCGTCCGGGCCGAGGCACCGGTCGAGGAAGCCCCGGAGGGATCCCGGTTGCTGGGGGAACTGCACGATGAAGTAGTGCTTGAGCCCGCGGTGCACCAGGCTCCGCTCGAGGATCTCCCCGTAGCGGGCGACGTCGTTGTTGCCGCCGCTGAGCACGCACACGACCGTGCGGCCGCCGACGTAGTCGGACAGGTCGTCGAGGGCGGCGATCGACAGCGCGCCGGCCGGCTCGGCCACGATGCCCTCCTCCTGGTAGAGCGACAGCAGCTCGGTGCAGGTCCGACCCTCGGGGACCAGAGCCACATCCCGCACCAGCTCGGCGGCGACCGCCACCCCCAACCGGCCGGGGGTGCGGACGGCGGCCCCGTCGACGAAGTCGTCCTCGATGTCGGTGGTGGTGGGGGTGCCGGCCGCCAGCGAACGCACCATCGCCGGCGCGCCGGCGGGCTGGGCGCCCAGGATGATCGTGGGCGCCCCCATGCCGTCCAGGCAGGCGGCCACGCCGGCCACGAGGCCGCCGCCGCCGATGGGGGCCACCATGACGTCCGGTGGGCGGCCGAGCTGCCGGACGACCTCCAGGGCCACCGTGCCCTGGCCGGCGGCGACGGCCGGGTGGTCGAAGGCCGGGACGACGGTGGCGCCGGTGGCGGTGGCGTGGTCGGCCGCCGCGCCGGCCGCGTCGTCGAAGGTGGCCCCGGCGAAGCGGACGTCGACCATCTCGCCCCCGACGGCACGGATGCGGTCGACCTTCTGGCGGGGGGTGCGGCCCGGGAGGAAGACCGTGCCGCGGATCCCGAGGTGATGGCAGCTCCAGGCCACGCCCTGGGCGTGGTTGCCGGCGCTGGCGCACGTCACGCCGGCCGCCGGCGCCCCTCCGGGCAGCCCGGCGATGAAGTTGTACGCCCCCCGGATCTTGTAGGAGCGCACCAGCTGGAGGTCCTCCCGCTTGAGCAGCACTTCGGCGCCGTGCCGGGCGGAGAGGCGCTCGCTGCGCTGCAAGGGGGTGGCTACGACCACCGGGGCCAGGCGTCGGGCCGCCTCCTCCACGACGCCGAGGCCGAGCACGCTGCGCCAGCCGGTGGCGCCGGCCGCGCCGCCGGGTACCGTCGCTCCGGCAGTCATCGGTGGTCCACCGGGGCGATGTTAGGGGCAGCGGGCGCCGCTGGCGGGACGCAGCCGGGCACCGCACGCCCCCCGGGCGGCTTCCGGGCGGCTTCCGGGCGGCTCCCGGGCGGCTCCCGGGCGGCCATGGCGTCACGGCGCGGGCCCGGTTCTGTAACCTCGCAGTCGCCCGCCCGGCTCCAGACGAGCTCACCGGGTGGCGAGAAGAGAGGGTGTGAACGTTGCCACGCGCCGCCCGACGTACCTGGACGATCGAACGGGACATCGGGGAACGACGCCGGGTGCTGCGTGCCGCCGCCATCCTGGTGGCTGCGGCCGCCGCCATCTTCGTGGCCGGGCTCGTGCTCGGCCTGGAGGTGGTGGGCCGCCACGGCGGCGGCCCGATCCAGCCGTGGGACAACACGGTCGAGGCGTGGGACGTACACCACCGGGCGGGGCTCGTCGCCGTGTCCAAGGTGATCGCATTTCTGGGCGACGCGCCCAAGCTGGCGGTGATCGCGGTGATCTTGACGGTTCTCCTCCTGCTCACCGTGCGCACCATTCGCAGCCTCGTCCCGCTGGTCGCCTACCTGGGTGGGGAGCTCCAGGTCTTCGTCATCCGGGAGATCGTCCACCGGCCGCGGCCGCCGACCGCCCTGTACCCGGCGCCCGGCGCCGTGCCGGGCGTCCACGAGACGAGCTGGTCCTTTCCCTCCGGCCACGCGGTGGCGGTCACGGCGGTCCTCTTTGGCCTGCTGGGAGCGGCTGCCTTGGCCTACCGCCGGTGGTGGCCGTGGGTCATCGCCGCCCTGGCTTCCCTGTTCGTCGCCTTCACGCGCCTCGACCTGGGGGTCCACTGGTTCAGCGATGTGGCGTTCGGCCTGGCCCTCGGGATCGCCTGGGGGGTGGCGGTGGCCGTCGTCTCCTGGCGCGTGGACTGGGACGACCTGAAGGCCTTCCTCCCCGGGGGGTCCGGTCGCCGCCGGCACTATGCCGGCCGGCCGGCCCGCAACTGGTAGCCGTTTCGCCGCCGCGCCCTCCACGGGCCCTCCGGGACATCTGGCTGCACTGCGCCGACACCGATCGAGCACCCCGGTAGCAACACGCGCTTGCCGTCTCGCGCTATCATGCCTGTTCAGCGGTCTCCGCGTGCCTTCGACTCGGCCGTTCCACCGGTGCGCGCCGAACCCTGGCTACAGTGCGGTGCGTGGTGGCCCCCGGTGGCACGGTGGCCGGGCCGCCGGCGCCAGCGACCGGGCGAGCGAGAGGAGACCGTCATGGACGACGCGGCGCACATCCCGCCCCACGGCCATTCGGACGTGGCCCTGCTTGCCGCGGGCCTGGCCAAGCCGGCCGACGGCGTCGACCTGGCCTACCGGATGCTCGACCTGGTGACGGAGCGCTTCGGGCTGGCGCAGGCCTATCTCGTGCTCCGCTCGCCCGTGCTGCGCACGCAGATCTTCGCCCGGGGCCGCCAGCCGGTGGCGCCGGAGGTGGTGGCCGATCTTCTCGCACGACCGGTCGGGCTCTACACCGTGCCGTCCCTTCCCGACCGATCGGTGGGAGCAGCGGTGGCCGCGTGCTGCGATCTGGCGGTGGCCGCCCAGGTGGCCCGCCGGCCCGCCGACATGGAAGCCGGCCCGGACCTCCCGGACATCCCGAACCTCCCGGACCGGACGGCTGTGGAGGCGGCGCTCCGGAGGGTGGCCGCCTGCGGCGCCCGCTACGGCTGGGCGTACTCGGCTGTGCTCGTCACCACCTCGGGCGACGAGGCGCCGCTGGAGCGGTGGCGAGCCCTGGGCGCCGCCCTGGAGGCTGCTTCGCGCGTCGGCGACGAGGTGGGAGCGGCCGCACCGGGCTGGGCCCTGGTGCTGCTGGGAGACGACAGGGCCGATGCCGCCCCGGCGTTCCTTGCCCGGGTGGCGTCGGCGCTGGCCGCCGCCGGCCACGGCGGGACCACTCTGCGGTCGGCGACGGTCCGCGTCCCCGACGAGACCGCCGACCCCGAGGAGGTATGGCGGTTGGCCGACGAGCGCCTTCCCGGCCGGTTCGACGGCGGGGGACTGCCGGCGGCCGGCGGATCCGGCACGCTCCCGTCGGCCACCGAGCTCGAGCTGCGGCGCCGGCCCGGGGTGGTGGCGGTTGGCGTCACTGCTCCAGGTGCCGGAGGGGTGGCCCGGCTCACCCTGGTGACCACCGGCACCGGCACCGGCGGGGCGCCGGGCGCGGCTGCCGGGCACGTCGAGGGCTTTGCGGAGCCGGGTCAGGTGAGCGTCGTGACCGTGGTCCCACCGTCCGGGCTGGACGGCGCGTGGGACCCAGATGACGCGCCGGATCGCGGGATCCCCGGCGAGGTGGGCGGTCCCGACGACCGGCTGCCCGCCGGCGGATCCCCGGGCAACGGCTCGATCCCGGCGAACGGGGCGACCGCGCTCCTCCCGCCGGCGCCGGTCCGGGTGGTCCTGGTCGCCGCCCGCTTCGACCCGTCGACCGGCGGCAGCGAGGTCGTCCTGCGGTGCGGCGAGCGCCGCGCCAACGGTCGAGCGGCCGCCGGCCCGCTGGCCGGCGGGGCGCAGGCGACGCTGGCGGCGCTCGAGGTGCTCGGCATCGGCGCCCCGTTCTACCTGGTGTCGGCCGGGCGAGCCCGCGGGGTGCCGGGCGAGCCGGCGGTCGTCGTGCTGGCACCGCGCCGTGACGCGGGCCTCGGCGGCGGCGCACCACCCCCCCTCTCCGAGCGGATCGGCGTCGCTGCCGGCGCTCAGGACGTGGAGGCGGCCAGCCGGGCGACCCTGGGTGCCCTGAACCGGCACCTCGTCGCCAGCCGGCCGGGGTGGCCGGACGGCCGGCTGGCGCTCCGGCCCGGTTGGCCGGACGAGATGTCGCCGGTGCCGTGACGACGGCTGCCGTCCGCTACCGGTACGGCGCGTCCTTCGTCGACCGCACCTCGGGGCTGCGGTTCGAAGGCCATCACCCGGCAGCCCGCCCCGACCGGTGGCGCCAGTACCTCGACGGTGCCGTCCATGAGTACGAGCGCTACGGCGTGGCCCACCTGATCGACCGCCGGGCGCTGGAACGGGCCGAAGGGGTGTCGCTCTTCTTCGTCGGTGTCGACCCGTCGGACCGGGTGGTGGCCGGGGTCCGGTGCCACGGTCCCCTCGATCCCGACGCCGTGGCGCAGGCCCTGGTGGAGATGGCGAGCTCGCCGGAGATCGACCAGCTCCGGGCGGCGGTGGAGCGGGTGAAGCCCTACGGCGTCATCGAGCTGAAGGGCGCCTGGTTGCGCCTCAGCCGGAGCCGGCAGGCCGACGACCCGTTCAACCGGGTCCCGGTGCACGCGCTCGAGTGGCTCGGGGCCGAGGTCGCCCTGCTGGCCGTTACCGCCCGGCTGGAGGCGCCCATGGAGCTGATCGGCGCCCGGAGGATGGGACGGGAGGTGGCGCGCTACCCGACGGAGCGCCACCGGACCATCCTCATGGGGCTGCACCGTGCCCGCTACCGGTCCCAGGCCCGACCCGACTTCCCTCCCCACATCCGCCGGGAGTCGGAGCAGCTGCGGCGCCCGGCGGCGCCCGGCGAGGTCGCCGGATGGCGCCCGGTCGTCCTCGACCAGCGGTGCCGAGCCGACCGGCAGGTGCTGGCCAACCTCCGGGGCGATCCGGGTATCGAGACGGTGGACATGGTCGAGCGCCAGCGGGCGGAGCTGGCCGGGCTGCTGCCGGTGCCCGCCCCGGCGCTGCTGTCCGAACCCGAGCGCCTCGTCTACTACCCGTGGCGGCGCGCCGTGGTGCGGATGCTGGGTCCGGCCGCGTTCCGCGCCGTCCGCCTCGACCGCAACCGGAACCGCATCACGGCGGAGGAGCAGGAGCGCCTGTCGCACCAGCGCGTCGGCGTGGTCGGGCTGAGTGCCGGGCATTCCATCGCCACCACCGTCGCCCTCGAGGGACTGTGCGGGGAGCTTCGGTTGGCCGACTTCGACCAGGTCGAGCTGACCAACCTCAATCGCCTGCCGGGTGCGGTCCTCGATGTCGGCCTCAACAAGGCGGTGGTGGCGGCCCGGCGGGTGGCGGAGATCGACCCCTACCTCCCGGTGCGGGTCGTCCCCGAGGGGCTCACCGCAGCCAACGCCGGTGAGTTGGTGGCCGGCCTCGACGTGCTGGTCGAGGAGTGCGACTCGATCGACATGAAGGTACTGGTCCGGGAGGTGGCGCGCCGGCACCGGGTGCCGGTGGTGATGGAGACGAGCGATCGGGGGCTGCTCGACGTCGAGCGGTTCGACGTCGAGCCCGAGCGCCCGATCTTCCACGGGCTCTTGCCGGGGGTGACGGCGGCCGGGATGGCCTCGATGTCGATGTTGGAGAAGGTGCCGCATCTCGTGCGCTTGGTGGAGCCCGAGCGCGGTTCGGCCCGTCTCGGTGCCTCGCTGGCCGAGATCGGACGGACCCTCTCGACGTGGCCGCAGCTCGGTTCCGACGTGACCCTCGGTGGTGCCAGCGTGGCGGCCGTGGTCCGGCGGCTGGGCCTGGGGCTGCCGGTACCTTCCGGCCGGGTGCGGGTCGATATCGAGTCCCTGATCGGATCCATCGAGAGCCCCGGGCTGCCGCCGGCCACAGAGCCACCACCCCTGCCGGCCCCGGCGCCGGTCCCCGCCGATCCGACCATGGCGATCGCCCACGCCGCCTCCCTGGCGCCGTCGGGCGGCAACGCCCAGCCCTGGCGTTTCGGGGTCTCGACCGGCGCCATCTCCTTCGAGCTCGATCGGGAACGGACGACCACCATGGACGTGCGATCCCGGGGTAGCTACGTGGCCCTCGGTGCCGCCGTCTTCAATGCCCGGGTGGCCGCCGCCGCCGCCGGCCGCCTCGGATCGGTGCAGCTGTTCCCCGACGGGGAAGGTTCGGACGTGGTGGCGACGCTCGCCGTCGCCGACGGCTCGGACGGAGACTTGGCCGGGCTCTACCCGTGGGTGCTGGCGCGCTGCGCCAACCGCCGGATGGGGAGCCCGCAGCCGCTCGACCTTGACCTGGTGGCGCGGATGGCCGAGGGGACGGCGGCCGAGGGCGCCGGGCTCCACGTGGTGACCGATCGTGACCGGATCGAGGAGTGCGCCGACGTGCTGGCGGCGTCCGAGCGCATCCGCTTCCTCACCCCGATCCTGCATCGCGAGATGATCGGGGAGCTGCGCTGGCCGCGGGACGAGGCCACGACCGGTATCGACGTCCGCACCCTGGAGCTGTCGGCGTTGGATCTGGCGCTCTTGGGGATGGCTCGGCGGCCGGACGTCATGGCCCTGCTCGACCGGTGGGACGAGGGCAGCGCCCTGGGGAACAGCACCGGGACGGCGGTGCGGTGGTCCTCGGCGCTGGCCGTGGTGACGGTGGCCGACGCCAGCCCGCTGTCGTACGTCCGGGGCGGGGCGGCGGTCGAGCGCCTGTGGATCGCCGCCCAGCAGGCCGGGCTCGGTGTCCAGCCGGTCTCGCCAGTCTTCCTCTTCGCCGTGCAGCAGCCCGACTTCGACCACCTGGTCGGCTCCCGGCGATCGGCCGAGCTGGCGGCGTTGGCCGACCGGTTCCGCTCTGCGGTCGGGGTGGTGCCGGGCGAGACGCTGGCGTTGGCCCTGCGGCTCAGCCACGTCCCGCCGCCCTCGGCCCGCAGCGCCCGCCTCCCGCTCGACCGGGTCGTCCACCGCCCGCCCGGTCCGGCGACGGGCGGCTCCCCACGCCCCGGGCCGGGGGATGCCGCCGGCTGATCGCCGTTACCGGCCAGCCACCGCCGCCGGCCACCACCCTCGGGGGGTGGCGGAACGGTCCCCACGCAGGTAAGATGGCCAGCGGGGTGCCGTCGGCTGCGGTCGACGTCGCAAGTGGAGGATGGGGAGATGGGGTCAGACCAGGTCGTCGACGACCATGTCGGCAATCTTTTGGCAGGCGTGGTGCGGTTGGTCGAGGGTGCCGTCGCCGCTGCCTTCGTGCCAAAGATTGCCGCCGACAGCCCGATCGGGTGGGCCAGCCCGGATCACGCGCCGCTGGCGACACGGCTGCGCGAGCTCGCCGTCGAGCACCTGGCCAACGACGGCCCGTGGGGCGCGGTGACAGGAGCCCGATCTGCCGACTGGACGGCGTGGGTCGAGCCGGTCATGGGGTACGCGAGTGGCGACCCCGAGCCGAACCCGGGTGAGCCCGACCCGCCGCAGACCACCACGGGGGCGCTGGCGGTCGTGGTGCCCGTCCGGTCGCACCCGTTCCTCGGCGACGACGTCGACGTGCTGGCGCTGTTCGCCCGGCTGTGCGCCGGGGTGACGAGGTCGGCACAGCAGACAGGTGAGCTGGCCCACCAGCGCCGGCTGGACCTCCTGGTCTCCCACATCAGCGAGCGGCTGATGTCGACCACACTCCCGTCGCTGCAGCGGAACCTGGAGTGGACGATGGAGACCCTGTGCCGCTCCCTGGGCGCGCACGCCGCGTTCCTCCGGCGCAACGACCACGCCGCCGGGACCAGCGTGCTCGTGGCCGAGTTCCCGTCCCGGGGCATTCCAGCGGCTGAGGACCCGCTGGGGGTGGTGCCGTTCGACTCGGACCCGGTGTTCGCCGCCTCGCGGGACTTCAAGCTCCCCATCATCCTGCGCGCCCCGTCCAGCGACGAGGACTACGCCAGCCGGGTGGCCGATGGCGCCGGCACCGTGGCCACCGGATTCAGCGGAGCCGGGGTGCCGCTGGTCCACGCCGACGTCACCGAGGGCTGCCTGGCCTTCGTGTACCTGTCGGCGTTCGACTGGTCGGAGCACGACGTCAACTCCCTCCGGGCGGTGGCGGCGTTGCTCGTCCAGCTCCTCCACCGGATCGACGCCGAGGAGCGCCTCCGCCACAGCGCTCTCACCGACGAGCTCACCGGGCTGGCCAACCGCCGGTCGCTGCTCGACGAGGTGAGCCGGCGCCGCATGAGCGCCGCATGCCCGCTGGCCCTTCTCTTCTTGGATCTCGACCGGTTCAAGGTGATGAACGACTACCTCGGGCATGGGGCGGGCGACCGTCTGCTCCGGGTGATCGCCGACCGGATCCGGACCTCCCTGCGGCCCGCCGACTTCGCGGCGCGCCTGGGCGGCGACGAGTTCGTGGTCCTCTTGGCGGACACCGGTGGGACCCTGGGGGCGGTGGCGGCCGCCGAGCGGCTGCGGGACATCATCGCCCAGCCGATCGACGTGGGCGGGCGGACCGTGACCCACACCGGCAGCATCGGCATCGCCGTCGGCGACGACGAGCGCACGACGGGCGAGCAGCTCCTGGGTCGGGCCGACATCGCGCTCTACTCGGCCAAGTCCGACGGGCGCAACCGCACGGTCGTCTTCGACGGCGCCCTGGAGGCCAGGGTGGCCAGCCGCTCCGACATCGAGCTGCTGTTGCGAAAGGCGCTCAGCGACCAGGCGTTCGAGCTCTTCTACCAGCCCGAGTTCGACCTCAGGACCGGTCGCATACTGGCGGTCGAGGCCCTCCTGCGGTGGCGCCGCGAGGGACACGGCCTGGTGGGGGCGAACGACTTCGTGCCGGTGGCGGAGGAGACCCACCTCATCACCGAGATCGACCGCTGGGTGCTCGAGGAGGCGTGCGGGCAGGCAGCCCGGTGGCGGACCGAGCACGCCGAGCTCGACCTGGTCGTGCGGGTCAACATGTCGCCGGCCCAGCTGGCGGTGCCCGGGGTGGTCGAGACGGTGACCGGCTCGCTGGCCCGCTCCGGGCTGCCACCGGAGGCGCTGTGCCTGGAGATCACCGAGCAGGCCATGATCGCCGACGTCGACCACGCGGTGCGGATCCTCCACGACGTCCGGGATCTCGGCGTAAAGCTGGCCATCGACGACTTCGGCACGGGCTACAGCTCCATGATCCAGCTCAAGAACCTGCCGGTGGACGCGCTCAAGATCGACCGGGCCTTCGTCGACGGCATCGAGGCGGATCTGACCGACCAGGCCATCGTCGAGTCGATGGTCCGGCTGGCCCGGGCCTTCCACCTCGAGGTGGTGGCCGAGGGGGTGGAGACGCTCGCCGACCTCCGGACCCTGCTGCGCCTGGGCTGCCGGCGCGCCCAGGGCTTCCTGCTGTCCCATCCGCTGCCCCGGGCCGAGCTCGAGCCCCTCCTGGCTCGTGGAGGGATCGACCTCTCGACCCTTGCCGTGGCGACCGACCGGGTGGCCGGCTGAGCCGGCTCCGGTCTCAGCTCGGAGCGAGCTCGACCACGGGGGCGTCGAGGGGCCGCCCGCCCATGGAGCCGTCGAAGCCGGCGTCGCCGAAGGCGAAGATCCCCCCGTCCGAGGCCACCTCCCAGTAGCCGCCGGCGGGGTCGGCGTGCGGCGCGAGCCCAGAGGTCGGGAGCTCGGCGAAGGTGACCTGTTCGGGGCGGCCGGAACCGATCCCCGAAGTGGCCACGTAGGACAGCGGAAGTGTGGTGGCGGTGGCGTCCTCGGGGTGGAGGACGAGCTGGTAGTCCTGGCCCCAGGCGAACCCGGGGATCTCGACGAGAGACGGGGGGCCCCACGGGCCCCAGGGTGCCGGGGCCGTCCGGACGGCGGCGACGTCGGTTCCCCCGCCCCGGTCGAGGAGCGGCGCGGGAAGGGTGTAGAGCATCGCCAGCTCCCCGCCGGGCAGAGCGGCCACGTCGACCTGGCCGGCGTAGGCGCCGTGGTACCCCGCCGGCATGACGTCGGCCGATCGGCCGACCAGGTCGGAAGGCGAGAGCCCCGACTGGGCCGGCGAGAGCCAGCGGCCGCCGGGGAGCAGGTACTGGTAGTCGGCCGGGACCGAGGTGTAGGGATTGCCCTCGGGATCGTCGCCGGTGGGCACCCGGGCCAGGGCCATGGCCGAGCACGTCGACTCGGGGATGCCGAGACCGGTGAAGGCGTAGGTCGAGTTGCCGTAGGCCTGGAAGTAGTAGTCGTAGCCGCCGAAGGCGATGACGCTGCCGTAGTTCGCCGCCGTCGGGGCTCCCCCGTCGTAGTCGGTGCGGGCGGAGGCCGGGCAGCTGGCCGGGGGGAGGTCGGGTGACGACGGGGCGCCCAGGGCCATGGTGACCACCTGGGCACCGGGACCGGTGAGCTGGTACCCGGTGGTCCACGTGCCACCGACGCCCGTCAGCATCCCGGCGGCGTCGAAGCAGTTGGCGCCGTAGGAGGCGACCACGCCGTCCGAGAGGCGACCGCCCGGACCGGCCTGGTTCGCCAGTCCGTCCACCCAGTTCGAGCACGATCCGCCGGGCGACGAGCCGGGGTACGGGTCGAGCAGCCGGTAGGGCTCGGTCGCCCCCGTCGGGAGGGAGCCCCCGTCCCCGGAGCACTGCGTGGTGCCGTCCCCGGTGGCGGTGGCCGCCGGCTGGACGGCCTCCTCCAGGGCCGGCGGCACGCCGGCCGGCGCCACGGCGGCCGTGCCGTCCCGGGTGAAGCACGTCACCGCCGAGGCCCCGGTGGTGCCCGGTCCCGGCGTGTCGGTGACGGTCGTGTCGGCGAAGACCCACAGGTCGCCGTCGGAGCCGGCCGGCGCGCTGAAGCCGTCGTCACGGCTCACCTCACGCCCCCATCCCGCCGGGGCGGTGCCGAGCGGGCTGGTGGCGTGCCCGCTCACCGGTTGTGCCACCCAGGGCTCGCCGCCGGCGACC
>JBOGGE010000213.1:0-7957 GCA_050743865.1 Acidimicrobiales bacterium | reverse complement strand
CCGAAGCCGAACAGGCCGCCGTCCGAGGCCACCAGCCAGTAGGCGGTCTTGGACGCCGGGACGCTGGACGCCGGGACGCTGGCCGCCGGGGCTGTGGCGGCGCCGGCGCTGGTCGGGGTCGCCGCGGTGACGGCCAGCAGCGGCAGCACCAGGGTGGTGGCGAGCGCGGCGACCCGGGCGAGCACCGTGTGAGATCGGCGCGCCGCGGGCAGGACTTTCCAGCCGGATCCGGGCGTCATGTCACCCGGGAGTGTGGCGCGCCGGCGTCGCCGCGTCCAGAAATCTGTTGCAATCCCTATGCGACAAGGCGCGACGCGGCGCGTCCACGTCCGGGACGTCTGAAGGCGCCCCGTCGGCCCCGGCCGGCCCCGGGACGTCAGGCGCGGAGGAGCTCGGCCACGTCGAAGGCCAGGTCGAGGGATTGGCGGGCGTTGAGGCGAGGGTCGCAGGTGGTGGTGTAGCGCTGGTCGAGGTCGTGCTCGGCGATCTCTTCGGCGCCGCCCAGGCACTCGGTGACGTCGTCTCCGGTCAGCTCCACGTGCATCCCGCCCGGCCACGAGCCGTAGGCCCGGTGCACGGTGAAGAACTCCCGCAGCTCGGCGATCATGTCGCCGAGGCGCCGGGTCTTGCGGCCCCCCTCGCTCGTGAAGGTGTTGCCGTGCATCGGGTCGCAGGCCCACACCACCGGGTGGCCCGAGCGGCTCACGGCCTCGAGGAGGGGGGGCAGGAGCGCCTCGACGCGGCCGGCCCCGAACCGGGTGATGAGCGTGAGCCGGCCCGGCGCTCTGTCCGGATCGAGGCGGTCGCACACGGCGACGACGTCGGCGGCGGTGGCACTCGGGCCGATCTTGACACCGACCGGGTTGATCACCCCCGAAAGGAGCTCCACGTGGGCGCCGGTGGGCTGCCGGGTGCGCTCGCCTACCCACAGCATGTGGGCCGAGCAGCCGACCCAGTCGCCGGTCAGCGAATCGCGCCGCACCAGGGCCTCCTCGTAGGGGAGGACCAGGGCCTCGTGGCTCGTCCAGACGTCAACCTGGTGGAGGGTCGACTCGGTCGACAGGTCGATGCCGCAGGCGGCCATGAAGCGCAGGGCACGGTCGATCTCGTTGGCGATCCGCTCGTACCGCCGTCCCTCGGCCGACGACGCCACGAACTGCTGGTTCCACTGGTGCACGAGCGACAGGTCGGCGAAGCCGCCTTTGGTGAATGCCCGCAGCAGGTTGAGGGTGGCGGCTGACTGGTGGTAGGCGGTGAGCAGCCGGGTCGGGTCTGGGCGGCGGGCCACCGGGTCGAAGGCGTCGTCGTTGACCATGTGGCCGCGGAAGGCGTCGACCTCGACGTCACCGATCCGTTCGACCGGCGACGAGCGCGGCTTGGCGAACTGGCCGGCGATCCGCCCGACCTTCACCACCGGGACCCCGCCGGCATAGGTCAGCGCCACCGCCATCTGGAGCACGACCTTGAGCTTGTCCCGGATCCCGTCGGCGCTGAAGTCCTGGAACGACTCGGCGCAGTCGCCTGCCTGGAGCAGGAAGGCGCGCCCGTGAGCCACCTCGGCCAGGGCGTCGGTGAGGCGGCGGGCCTCGCTGGCCACCACCAGGGGCGGGAGGTTGGCCAGCTCGTGCTCCACGCGCTTCAAGGCGTCGGTGTCCGGCCATGCCGGCTGCTGCGCCGCCGGGTGCCGGCGCCACGATCCCGCTTCCCAGCCCTCCGTGGTCATGGACGTAGCGTACCGACCGCGTACGCTCTCTCCGGTGGCTCCGGATCGGATCGGTCTCCTCGGGGGGACGTTCGACCCCCCACACGCCGGGCATGTCGCCGCCGCCCGGGTGTGCCTGACCGCACTCGGGCTCGACCGGGTGCTCCTGGTGGTGGCCAACCATCCGTGGCAGAAGGTGCCCGACCGGGCCATCACGCCGGCCGAGGACCGGTTCGCCATGGTGGCGGCGGCGGTCGAAGGGGAGCCGGGCCTCGTGGCCAGTCGCATCGAGATCGACCGGGGTGGGCCGAGCTTCACGATCGACACCGTCGAGGAGCTGCGCCAGGCGCTCCCACCGCCCGAGGTCTTCGTCATCATCGGTGCCGACCTGGTGGGGAGCCTGTCCACCTGGGAGCGCCACGACGAGCTACGGCGACGGGTCACCCTCGTCGTGGTGGGGCGCCCACCCGGCCCGGTCCCGCCCGAGCCGGCGGGCTGGTCGGTGGTCCACGTCGCCGGGGACGGGGTCGACGTGTCGAGCTCTGAGGTGCGGCGGCTCCTGGTGTCCGGCCTGCCGGTCGACGGGCTCGTGCCCGAGGCGGTGGCCGGTTGCATCCGCCAGCGTGGTCTGTACGCTGTTGGCGGATGACCGCCACCGAGACCGCCGAGCTGGCACCGGATCCCGCTCGAGGGCACCTGGCCGTCCGGGTGGAGCGCCGGAGGGAACGTCGCCGGCGCCAGTGGCTGGCCTTCTGCGGGATCGCCGCGCTGGTGGTGCTGCTGGCGCTCACCGTGATCGTGGTGGACGTGGTCCGTTGACGTTGCCCGGCGCCGCGCTCGCCGCCGCCGCCGCCGCCGACGAGAAGCTCGGAAAGAGCACGGTGGTGCTGGCCATGGAGGAGCTGATTGGCGTGGTCGACGCCTTCGTGGTCACCAGCGGGCGCAACGTCCGCCAGGTGCGGACCCTGGTCGAGGAGGTCGAGCGGCAGGTCAAGGAACGGGAGGGCCGGTCCCCGATCAGCGTCGAGGGCCTGGCCGACGCCACCTGGGTGCTCATGGACTACGGCGACGTCGTCGTCCACGTCTTCGTGGACGAGACCCGGTCCTACTACGACTTGGAGCACCTTTGGTCGGCCGCGCCCCGGGTCCCCTGGCAGGTCGAGGCCACCGGGTAGGCGAGGCCACCGGGTAGGCGGGGCGGGCGGCGCCGCGCAGAATGCCAGCGGGTCCCCGTCAGCCGGCCGGGACCGGGGGCTCGCTCGCCCCCGGTCGGACCAGTGTCGCGTACTGGCTCTTGCTCACCGGCCCTGCCCCGAGGCCCGACGCGGCGCCGGTCGGCACGTCGAGCGGTGTGCCCGCGAGCTCGAAAGCGACGCCGGTGACTGTCTTGAAGTTCGCCGTGACGGAGTACACGACCTGGGCCACGGCCAGGGACTCGAACTCGCCCGAGATGAAGCCGAATGTCACGTTGAAATTGACGGTGGCGATCCCGTCGGCCAGGTGGCTGTCGAGGAGCCGCACACCGCTCGGGATCGCCGTCTGGTACCCGTTGTGGAGCTGGAATGTCGACGGGCCCTGCAAGAGGGCGTCGATCACCGATGTCAGGTTGCCGGGCTTCTTCACCTGTTCGGTGACCGGGGCGATGCGCTGCTGCTGTGTCGAGGTGAAGTAGACGTCGATCGAGTAGGCGAACGGCAAGGTGGTGGTGGTCGGGCCCTCTACCGGATGGGGCGTCAACAGGTTGAAGGGAACGTTGCCGGGCGGGACGGTACGGGCCGTGCGCTCGGTCGGCACCCCACACCCGGCCAGCAGGGCCAGCGCAGCGACCAGCGCCGCCGTGCCCGCACGGATCTTCACCGCCCGGCCGTCCGATCTCCCCGGATCGACGGACGGTGACCAGCCGGACGCCGCTCCTTCCCCCCGGGCGATGCCGGATCGCGACGGCCGCCCTTCGCCTCGACCTCGCCGTCGGCCGACCCGTCGGCCGGGAGCTCGACGGTGAACCGGGCACCACCACCGGGCGCGTCGTCCGCCCACACCGAGCCGCCCAGCAGCCGGACGTGCTCGGCGACCAGGGAGAGCCCGAGCCCGGTGCCGGTCCCGGCGCCGCGGCGCCCGGCGGCCTGGCCTCGGTAGAACCGCTCGAACACCCGGACTCGCTCGCCGGCGGCGATCCCCGGTCCGTCGTCTTCAACGGAGACGCGAACCGTCGGCCGTGCCCGGTCGGGACCGCTGGTGACCAGGACCCGCGTGGCGCCGCCGCCGTAGAGGGCGGCGTTGTCGAGCAGGTTGCCGACGATGCGCTCGAAGCGGCGCTTGTCGACCGGCAGGCGCAGCACGTCCACCTCCGGTTCCACCACCACCTCCGGAGGGTCGTGCGGCCGGGAGCCGGCCGCGACCGAGCGGCGGACCAGCTCGCCGGCATCCACCTCTTCCAGGACCACGTCGGCGGCGGTGTCGGACCGGGAGATCTCGAGGAGGTCACCGACCATCCGCTGGAACCGCCGGAGGTCGGCGGAGAGCAGCACCAGCGCCTGGCGGCCGGAGGCGCCCAGCTCGGCGGCGTGGCCCTCCAGGACGTCCAGGCTGGCCGACAAGGTGGTGAGCGGGGAGCGAAGCTCGTGGCTCACGTCCGAGGTGAAGCGCCGCTCCCGTTCGATCCGCTCCTCGAGCTGGTCGACCATCCGGTTGAACGACGACGTCAGCCCGGCCAGGTCGCGGTCCTCCGGCGCCCCCCCGAGGCGGGTGTCCAGCCGCCCGGAGGCGATGGCCACTGCCGCCTTCGAGACTCCCGTCAGCGGCCGGAGCGAGCGGCCGCTGGCCCAACGGCCGACCACCGCCCCCAGCGCCGTGGTGACCAGGCCGGCTCCGAAGAGCGCCAGCGCCAGCACCCCCAGGGTGTGTGCGAGGTCGCTCACGTCGAAGAGCTCGTAGTAGCCGGCCTTGACGGACGGGAGGGCGACGCCGACGGCGATGTACGGGGCGCCGTCGAGGGTGAAGGTCTGGGTGGCGGCGGCGCCCGACCGGACGGCGGTGCGCAGCGGCAGGGGGACGGCCGACCGGCCGAACGAGAGCACCTGGGCGTACCAGCTCCCGCCGGCGTCGAGGACCGAGTACGAGCCGGCGGTACCCGAGGCCACGGTGGACAGGATGTTCTCGGGGTTGCCCTTCAGGGACAGGCCCTGTTGCACCGAATGGGCATTGCCGTAGGCCAGGCGGAGGGAAGAGGTCTCCCGCTCGCCGACGAGGAGGTGGCGCGTCGTCAGGTACGTGAGGGTCCCGACGCCCACCGAGACCAGCAGTGCAACCAAGCCGAACATGGCCGTCACCCGTGCCCGCAGGCCCAGGCGGTTCGACAGCGCCCACCGGCGCCGCTCAGGGGACAAGCTTGTAGCCCATCCCCCGCACGGTGAGGATATGGCGGGGGAGCGCCGGATCGGGCTCGATCTTGGTCCGCAGGCGCCGGATGTGGACGTCGACCAAGCGCCCGTCGCCGAAGTAGTCGTAACCCCAGACGCGGTCGAGCAGCTGCTCACGGCTCAGCACCTTGTTGGGGGTGGCGGCCAGCTCGCACAGCAGCCGGAACTCGGTCTTGGTGCAGTGGATCTCCCGGCCGTCGTGGTGCCGGAGGGCGCCCTCCTCGGGCACCAGCTCGAGGTCGCCGAAGGTGACCGAGGTGGGCTCCTCGTCGGCCGGCCGGACCCGGCGCAGCAGAGCCCGGATGCGTGCCCCCAGCTCCTTGGCGACAAAGGGCTTGGTGACGTAGTCGTCAGCGCCGGCCTCCAGGCCGGCCACCACGTCGTGGGTGTCCGTCCGGGCGGTGACCATGATGATCGGCACCGCGCTATGCCGGCGCAGGGCCCGGCAGCACTCGAACCCGTCCATCCCGGGCAGCATCAGGTCGATCAGGACCACGTCGGCCGGCACCTCGGCGAAGCGGTCGAGGGCGTCCTCGCCGCTCTGGGCCTCTTCGACCTCATAGCCCTCGTCCTCGAGCGCCAGCCGCATGGACGACCGGATCCGCTCGTCGTCCTCCACCAAGAGAATGCGACCGCTCATGGCGCCAAGGCTACGGCCCGGCTCGGGGTCGCGCCGTCAATTCGCCTCGGCAGTTGTCCCGGGGGTGCCGAACGGCTTCCCGGGTCGGGAGCCCGCACCGCGGTACCGTTGGCCGGATGGCCGAAGGCTGGGCGGTCGACGAGTACTGCCGGTGGCTCGCCGGCCGCTCGGACGCCACCGTGCGTGCCTACCGGACCGACGTGTCGGCGTTCGCCGAGTGGGCGGGGCGGGCCGGACGACGGGGGCCGGCCGAGGTCGATCGATTGCTGCTCCGGCGGTACCTCGCCTTCCTGGCCACCCGCGGGCGTGCCCGGGCGACCGTGGCCCGCAAGGCAGCCGCCCTGCGGACGTACTTTGCCTGGTGCCGTCGGCGCGGGATGGTGGAGGTCGACCCGGCCCGGCGTTTGACGGCGCCGTCGCCGGCCGGACGGCTACCCAGGGTGCTCTCCCACGCAGAGCTGGGCTCCCTGCTCGACCCGGGGCTGCCAGGAGGGATGCCAGGGCTGCCAGGGCTGGGGGGAGGGAAGGACGTGGCGGAGGCCCTCGCCGTCCGGTGGCGCGACGATGCCGTCCTCGAGCTGCTCTACGCCGCCGGGCTACGTGTCTCCGAGCTTTGCGGGCTGGACCGGGACGGGATCGACCTGGCGGGCCGTTGGGTGACGGTCCTCGGGAAGGGTGCCAAGGAGCGCCGCTTGCCCGTCCACCGCCGGTGCGCCCGGGCCATGGCCCGTTGGCTGGAGGAGGGACGCCCGGCATTGCTCCGGCCGCAGAGCCCGCCGGACGCCGCCTTCCTCAACTTGAGGGGCAACCGCCTCGGGCCCCGAGACGTCCGCCGGATCCTCGACCGCCGGTCGCCGGTGCCGACGCACCCCCACGCCCTCCGTCACAGCATGGCGACCCACCTGCTCGACGGTGGTGCCGACCTCCGGGTGGTCCAGGAGCTGCTGGGCCATTCGAGCCTTCGGACCACCCAGGTGTACACCCACGTGAGCAAGGAACGCCTGGCCGGCGTGTACGCCAGGTCTCACCCCCGGGCCTGACTGCCGGCTTCCCTCCCCGGGCCTGCGCCCGGCCTCCGCTCGGGCCTGCCGCCCAGCCTCCTCGTTCCGGTCGGGGGCCGGCTCCGGTGGCCGCGGGGCCTCCCACCGACTAACCTCCTCAACTGCCTGCCGCCCGGCAGGCGCCGCACCAACCGAGACTCGCACCCGAGCGCGTTCCACGGTCGCCCCGCAAGGGGTGCTGCGCACGGGGTAGGAACAACCGACTTGGAGGAACAACATGGCCGTCGTGACGATGCGACAGCTCCTGGGGGCCGGTGTCCACTTCGGCCACCAGACCCGTCGATGGAACCCGAAGATGCGCCGCTACATCCTCGGCGAGCGCAACGGGATCTACCTGATCGACTTGCGCAAGACGCTCGAGGGCGTCGAGCACGCCTACTCGTTCGTCCGTGACCTGGTGGCCTCGGGCGGGAGCGTCCTCTTCGTCGGGACCAAGAAGCAGACGCAGGGACCGGTGGCCGAATATGCCGCGGCCTGCGGCATGCCCTACGTGAACCAGCGGTGGTTGGGCGGCATGCTCACCAATTTCACCACCGTGTCCGCCCGCGTGAAGCGGATGCAGGAGCTACGCGCCATGCAGGCCGCCGGCGACTTCGACGCCATGCCCAAGAAAGAGGCCCTACGCCACGTGCGCGAGCTCGACAAGCTCACCCGCAACCTCGGCGGGATCAGCACCCTGGACCACCTCCCAGAAGCGGTGTTCGTGATCGACACCAAGAAGGAGCACATCGCCGTCACCGAGGCGAACAAGCTCCGCCTTCCGGTCGTGGCCGTGGTCGACACCAACTGTGACCCTGACGTGATCGACTTTGTCATCCCAGGGAACGACGACGCCATCCGGTCGGGTGCCCTCATGTGCCGCGTGCTGGCCGACGCGGTTGCCGAAGGCCGGTGGATGGCTGCCCACCGCCCCCCGTCGAGGCGCCAGCCTGCTCCTGCCGCCAGTGCCAGCCCGGCGCCCCCCCGGCCCCGCCGGCAGGCCACAGTGGAGGGCTCGATCGCCAAGCTGCCGGCAACCGCCGACCAGGCGACCGCGCCCCCCGCCCCCGGCTCGCCGGCCGCGTCCCCCGCTCCCGTTCCTCCCGCCGACCAGGCAGCCGCCGCCGCCGCCGGCTCCGCTGCCCCGGCCGAGCCT
>JBOGGE010000212.1:0-6405 GCA_050743865.1 Acidimicrobiales bacterium | reverse complement strand
CCTCCGTCCGACCCTGCGGCCGCGCCCGTCATCACGACCCCGCAGCCGCGCCCGTCATCACGACCCCGCAGCCGCGCCCGTCATCACGACCCCGCAGCCGCGCCCGTCATCAGGCACGAGGATCGACCGTCGAGGACGGACCATCGACGGCGGGCACGGGGACGGGTCCAGAGTCGTCGAGAGCTCGCCGGTCGTCGGAGTGGGGTCGACGAGAGCTCGCCGGTCGTCGGAGCCGGGTCGTCGGAGCCGGGACGACGGGAGGGGTAGCGGATCGTTCACCTCGCCGGTCGGGCCAAGGCCGCCGGGCCGGTCACCACGACCTCGACCCATTGGCCGGCCGACACCCCCTCGCCGTCCGGGACCAGGGCCAGGCCGTCGGCCGTCGCCGTGGAGTGGATTTGGTGCGACCCCTGCCCGGCGCACGGCCACGCCGTCCACTCTCCCAGGACAGGGGCGGCATCCCCGGTCGGTCCGGCCAATGCCGACGGGACGGCCGGCTCGGCCCGCTGGCGCTCGATGCGGACCCGGACCAGGTGCAGCTTGCCGTCGACCCGCCGGTGGAACGCTTCGCCGGCATGGGCTCTGATCCGTGGTCGCTCGGTGGTCGTCCGGCCCGCCATCGTCCGCAGCGACGGCCGCACGAACAGCTCGAAGCTGACGGCAGAGGACACCGGGTTGCCAGGTAGGCCGAAGGCCGGGACGGTGCCCCGCGGGCCTGGGAGCGGGGCGCACGAGAACGGCTTGCCGGGCCGGATGGCGATCTGCATCCACTCACCACGGCCATCGGCCAACCGATCGAGGACGACCCGCACGAGGTCGACGTCGCCCACGCTCACGCCACCCGACAGGACGAGGGCGTCGATCCGGGGGAGCGCATCCCCGATGCGGTCGGTCAGCGCGGTCTCGTCGTCGGGTGCCCGTCCGAGGTCGATCGGCGTGCAGCCGGCCTCGGCCACCAGCGCTGCCAGCATGGGACGGTTGGAGTCGTAGATCTGGGCCGGTCCGAGTGATGCACCCGGATCTACCAGCTCGTCACCGGTCGAGATCACGCCCACCCGAGGCGGGCGGTAGACGGTGAGGTGGCGGCAGCCGGCGCTGATCAGTGCGGCCAGCTGGGTCGGGCCGATCTCCCCGCCGGCGTCCAGGACGACGTCGCCGATGCCCACGTCGTCACCGGCGGGACGGATGTGATCGCCCGGCTCTGCCGGAGCTTCGATGACGACCCTGGCCGTGCCCGCCGGCCGGGTGCGTTCCACCATGCACACGGCGTCGGCACCGGGCGGAATGGGCGCACCGGTCATGATGCGTACCGCCTGGCCCGGTCCGACTCGGACGTCGGCGTTCGATCCGGCCAGCACGCGGCCCACCACCTCGAGGGTCACCGGAGCAGGGGCCGCGTCGGTTGCCCGCAGCGCGTAGCCGTCCATGGCCGAGTTGGCGAACGGCGGCACGGCCACCTCGGCCCGGGCCGCTTCAGCCAGGACGCATCCGAGGGCGTCGATGGTGGCGACGGTCGCCTGGACGGGCGGCGGGCAGATGGCTCGCGCCTTCCTCCTGGCGGTGGCCACGTCGATCACGGCCCGTACCCGATCAGACCCATGGGCCCGACGGGGTCCCTGGTGGGCCCGGCGGCGTACCTGGTGGGCCCGGCGGGGTCCCTGGTGGTGCCGGCCGGGCCGACCTCGTGACCGGCACCGAGCGAACCCGTCCCCCCTGCGGCGTCACCGGAGCGGTCGGCGTCAGACGTGCCCGCCGCGCCGGCTCTCGGCGGTCGCCCCGATGAGGGCGGTCAGGATGAGGCCGAGCCCGGGGAGGGCCAGCCACACCCCGAACACCAGGGCCAGGAGGAAGACGAAGGCCCCGACACCCAGCGTGAACGGCCAGATGCTCGATCCCGGGAAGGAGCTGATGACCCCGGCCCCGTCGGCGATGGTGGCGTCGGACCGGTCCTCCGGCCGGTCGCCGACGACCCGGTCAAGCTTCCCCCAGAAGAAGAAACGGTGCCCATGGAACCGGCGGTGCCAGTAGAAGTAGAAGCTCCCGGGCAAGAGGCCGAGGAGCATGGTGCCGATGAGCATCAAGAAGCCGCCGTCCTCGTAGCCGATGAACCAGTACGTGAACCCGATGCAGGCGAAGAAGGCGGTCACCCCGAGCAGGAACATCGATTCGATCTTCACGACGTCGGCACCGCCTCTCTGGCCCCGGTCGAGCCGCCTCCGGGCCGGTGGCCGTTGCCGTGGCCATTGCCATTGGGGCTTCGGCCGTTCGGGTGGCTGCCGTTGCCCCCACCGTGGCGCAGGGTCGGCGAGTCGGGATGGTTGTAGTCCCACGTGGGCCGTTCCGAGCGGATCGGCGGGAGATGGGTGTAGTTGTGGTGGGGCGGCGGTGAGGTGGTGAACCACTCGAGGGTGTGGGCGTCCCACGGGTTGTCACCGGCTGGGACCGGTCGTCGCCAGGAGACCCAGAAGTTCACCAGGAGGACGAAGAACCCGATGAAGATGAGGAAGGCGCCGACGGTGGACGCCACGTTCCACGACTGCCATCCGAGGTTGGTCGGGTAGCTGGCCACCCGGCGGGGCATGCCGAGGAGCCCGAGCTCGTACTGGGGGATGTACGTCAGCCAGAAGCCGACGAACGTGAACCAGAAGTGGATCTTCCCCAGCCGGTCGTCGAGCATCCGGCCGAACATCTTCGGGTACCAGTAGTACAGCCCGGCGAACCCGGCGAAGACCGCCGTCCCGAAGAGCACCTGATGGAAGTGGGCGACGATGAAATAGGTTGTATGGATGAAGAAGTCGATCGGCGGTGCCGCCATCATCACGCCGGTCACGCCCCCCATGAGGAAGGCGAAAAGGAAGCCGATACTGAACAGCATCGGCGTCTTGAAGGTGAGCTGGCCGTGGAACATGGTGCCGGTCCAGTTGAAGAATTTTATCCCCGTGGGCACGGCTATCAAGAAGCTGAGCAGCGAGAAGAAGGGCAGGAGCATCACCCCGGTGGTGAACATGTGGTGGGCCCACACCCCGGTCGAGAGGGCGGCGATCGACATGGTGGCGAAGGCCATGCCCTTGTAGCCGAAGACCGGCTTGCGGGAGAACACCGGGATGACCTCGGTAACGATCCCGAAATAGGGGAGGGCGAGGATATAGACCTCGGGATGCCCGAAGAACCAGAAGAGGTTCTGCCACAGCACCGGTGAGCCGCAGGCATGGGGATCGGCCACGCCATGGACGTTCATACAGCCGATCACCTGGTAGACGTGGGTGCCGAAGTGCCGATCGGCGAACAGCATGATCAAGGCGCTGGTGAGCACGGGGAAGGCGATGAGGATGAGGATGGCGGTCACCAGCATGTTCCAGGTGAAGATCGGCATCCGGAACATGGTCATCCCCGGCGCCCGGAGGTAGAAGATGGTGGCCACCAGGTTGACGCCGGTGAAGATGGCGGAGAACCCGGTGAGGATCAACGCCATGATCCACAGGTCGCCACCCATCCCGGGCGTGAACGTCGAGGTCGACAGCGGGGCGTAGGACACCCAGCCGAAGTTGGCCGACCCGCCCGAGACGAAGAAGCCCATCACCATGGCGATGCAGCCGGTCAGGTAGAGCCAGTAGGAGAGGGCGTTGAGGCGGGGGAACGCCATGTCGGGCGCCCCCACTTGGAGCGGCACGACGAAGTTGGCCAGGCCGCCGAAGGCGAACGGCCCGGCGAACAGGTACATCATGAAGCTGCCGTGCATGGTGAACAGCTGGTTGTACTGCTGGAAGCTGACGAACGTCCCGGCCGGTGTGACGAGCTGGATCCGGATGCCCATGGCCAGCAGACCTGCGATGTAGAAGACGGCGATGCCGGTGACCATGTAGCTGATGCCGATCAGCTTGTGGTCCGTGGTGGTCAGCCACTTGAGAAGCCCGCTCGGCCCGTGCTCCTCGCCCGAGCCGCCGGCCTCCTCCCCGGTGTGCGCCGGCGGCGCCTGGATGCCCCCGCCGGCGATCGGCGGGCTGATGATGAGATCGGTCATCCGATGCCTCCTGTGGATCGAGAGGCGAAGTGGTGCTTGGCGGCGCCGACCGACCCTGTCGGTGTGGTGCCGTTCTGCTCCTGGATCCGCTGGTGATGGGCCCAGCTCGTGAACTGTGCCGGGGGCACCGCCTTCACCTGGAAGAACATGCGGGAGTGGTACAGCCCACAGAACTGCGTGCACTGCCCGCGGTAGGTGCCCGAGTGGATCACGTGCAGGTTGAACTGGTTCGTCACGCCCGGCTGGGCATACCGGCTGAAGTTGAATTGCGGCACGTAGAAGCCGTGGACGACGTCGGCCGACCGCAGGTAGATCCGTACTGTCTCACCCGTCGGCAGCATCATCGTCGGGTCCTGTGTCTCGATGCCGACGACCTGCACGCCGTAGCCCGGGTACTGGAACTGCCATCCCCACTGGAAGGCGGTCACGTTGACGCTGAGCTGCTTCTTTGTGACGGCGTCGACCTCGTTCTCGGTCACGAAGGTGAAGCCGAACAGGATCAGCACGAAGATGACGGGCAGGACCGTGTAGAGCACCTCGAGCACGACGTGGTACTGGGTCTGCGGCGGCATGGCGTTGGACCGTCGCCGGTAGCGGATGATGGCCCAGAGAATGATCAGGGACACGAAGACGAGGACGGCCACGCCGGCGATGAAGAAGCCCTGCCAAAGCTTGAAGGCGTCCTGCCCCTGGGTGGTGGCTCCCTGGTAGGCGCCGAAGTTCGGGAGCTGGCAGCTGGTGAGCACCAGGGCGCTCGCCGCCGCCGCCGCCACCACCCAGTGCCGGGAGCGGAGCCGGGGCAACCGCCACCGTCGTCCGGGTGGCGAGCCGGCGCCGTCCCCGGGCCGCGACGCCGGGCCGGGAGTGGCGGCCGGGCCACCGGGGACAGAGGGTTCCACGTGGGGGACACTAGCCAACGCCCACTGGAAATTAGAAGTTGGCAGGTCGTGCCGTCACCGGCGTGCCGGGACCGCCGGCAGTCGAGAAAGTACCCTCGTCCGGGCGCCGCCCCGGGGTTGCCGGGGCACGTTGGGAGGGACGGCGGTCGACCCCGCCCGTTGCCGCCGAGCTACTTCTTCGTTGGCTCGTCGGACGGCGCCGGTGCGCCGGACGAACCGTCTTTCACGCCCTTTTCGAACTCGCTCTTGGCCGAGCCGAGGTTGCGGGCGATCTTCGGCAGCCTGGCGCCACCGATCAGCACGACGATCGCCACCACGACGATCACGATGATCAGGTCGGGTCCAAAGATCTCTGCCAGCATTGGCATCTCCTTGCACTGCGGGCGCGTGGCCCGTGCCGGCAGCCTAGACCCAAGGTGGCTGGCCATCGACGGCGCGCCGGGCCACTTGCGACGGCGCCGGGATCAGCGTTGCCAGTTCGGCCTGCGCTTCTCGGCGAAGGCCACCGATCCCTCCAGAGCATCGGGGGAGGCGAAGACGGTCGCCGCCGCCTCGTCATTGATCTTCCAGCCCTCGTCCTCGGGCACGTCGAAGGCCCGGGACATGACGTCCTTGGAGTGGCGCACGGCCAGGGGCGCGTTGTCGGCGATGCGCTCGGCCAGTGCCAGCGCCTCGTCCATGAGCCGGTCGGCGGGCACCACCCGGTTGACCAGCCCGAGGCCGTACGCTCGGGCGGCGTCGATCGGTTCGCCGGTCAGGGCCAGCTCCAGGGCCACCGCCATGGGCAGCCGTCTCGGCAGCCGGATGAGGCCTCCGGCGGCGGCGACGAGGCCCCGCGTGGCCTCGGGGATACCGAACTTGGCGTGCTCCGCCGCCACGACGAGGTCGCAGGACAGCATGACCTCGAGACCGCCGGCCAGGGCGAAGCCGTTCACCGCGGCGATGAGCGGTTTGGGGAAGCGTCGGCGGGCGATCCCCCCGAAGCCGCCCCTGGCCCCGGTGATCGCCGCTCCTTCCCCGGCGGCGAACGCCTTCAGGTCCATCCCGGCGGAGAAAGCCTTGTCGCCGCTGCCGGTCACCACCACCACCAGCGCCTGGCGATCCTCGGCCAGCTCGTCGAGGGCGATCGACATCGCCGTGCTCACTGCGCCGTTGATGGCGTTGCGCGCCTCGGGCCGGTTGATGGTGAGGATCTCCACCTGACCCCGGCGTTCGCGTTCCACTGCGGGCATGGCCTGCCTCCCTCTCGCGTCGGGCGAAGTCTGGTCGCGGAGTCTTCCCAGGCGCCACCTCGGCGCCGGCGCCGTGATCAGGGGTCGAGCCGGTACCGGGGCGTGGTGCCCGAGAGGCGGATGCGCTCTCCGACGAGGTTGCGGCCGGCCAGCGCGGCGCGCTCGTCGTCGTCGAGCAGCGAGAAGAGGGGGATCTCCGCGAGGATGTCGCTTCGGGTCGGCATGCGCCGCCCCTACATCTCACTTCCGGCGG
>JBOGGE010000211.1:0-5285 GCA_050743865.1 Acidimicrobiales bacterium | reverse complement strand
TCACCGCCCGGCGCCGGGAGGATCTCAGGCGCCGCCCGACCCGGGCGCCGCCCGGCGGCGGGCCGCCACCCACGCCCACAGCCGGTCCACCTCGCCCTCGAGATGGCTCCTGGTCGAGGAGTTGTCGACCACGACGTCGGCCACCTCCAGCCGCTCGGGCCGGGACACCTGGGCGGCGACGCGGGCCTCGGCGTCACCCCGGTCCATGTGCCGCTGGGCGACCAGGCGCTCCACGGCCACCTCGACCGGGCAGTCGACCACCGCCACCGCGTCGAGGCCCAGGGTGGCGCGGTGGGCCGCCGTCAGCAGCGGGACGGCCAGGACGACCACGGCGCCGGTCCCGGTCAGGGCGTCCCGGCGCTCGACCATGGCGGCGCCGATGGCCGGGTGCGTGATGGCGTTGAGGTCGGCCAGCGCCGCCGGGTCGGCGAAGGCCAGACCAGCCAGGCCCGGCCGGTCGATGGTCCCGTCGCCGGCCACCACCCCGGGCCCGAAACGCGCCACCAGCGCGTCGAACGCCGGCTCCCCGGGCGCCACCACCTGGCGGGCCAGCACGTCGGCGTCGACCAGGACGGCACCCCGGCCGACCAGCAGGTCGGCCACCGCCGACTTGCCGGACCCGATCCCCCCGGTCAACCCCAAGGCGAACACCGACGGGCCTCAGACGCCGGCCGCCGCGCCGGGGCGGGCCGGACCAGGGCGGCGGGGCCTCCGGGCCACGGCGAAGAGGACCAGGGTGGAGTCGTCGAGATCCTCGGTCACGAACCAGTCCTCGGCGGTGATGCCGGTCGCCCCGCCGGTGCCCCGCCGGGCCATGAGCCGGTAGGCCACCGGCAGCAGGCGGGTGTAGGCGGCGACGTACCAGCGGTGCGGGATCCGGTGGCGCAGGTCGAGCAGGTCGAGGCGGAGCAGGCGGCGGGCCCGTTCCCGGCGGGCGGCGAAGTCGGCCTTGACGTCGGGGACGGCGTCGACGCCACCCACCCACACCTCGGCGAAGTGGCGGTCGCAGATGTCGGCCAGCTGGCGGCGGTCGAACAGGTGGACGTGGAACGGGTTCTCGAAGTCGGCCGGCCGGTTCGGGGTGAGGAAGAAGGCGGTGCCGCCGTCGGCCAGCACCCGGGCCATCTCGGCCACGTGGCCGGCCGGCTCGGTGAAGTGCTCGATCAGGTGCGAGGACGTCACCCAGTCGAAGGTCCGGCCGGAGAAGCCCAGCCGGGCGGCGTCCATGCAGGCCACCGCCAGCCCGTCGGGGCCGAACCGGCGGGAGGCGTCGGCGGTGGCCTCGGGGCTGTAGTCGACGCCCACCACCGGTCGGCCCTCCCCCATCAGGCGGACCGACTCGAAGCCCTGGCCGCAGCCCACGTCGAGGAGCCTCCCGGGCCCCAGGCGCTCGGACACGGCCCGGTAGCCGGCGTCGTGGAGGGCGAGCAGGGAGTCGGGGGTCACGCCCTGGTGGGGCCGCTCGCCGGTCAGCCTGGATGCGGCACGTCCCACCGGCGACCTTCCCTCCCTCCCCTCCCTCTCCGCCCGGCCAGCACCCGCAGGGCGGTCGGTGGCTGCTTACACTACCGAGGCGGGCGGCGGTCTCCTCCGGACCAGCGGTAGGCCTCGTACGAGCCGTAGACCATGACGACGACCACGCCCCCACCCGCCGCCACGGCCCGCCGATCCGGTCTGGCGTCGCTGGGCGAGCACCTGGCGGTGGCGCTGCTGGCGTTCGTGCCCCTGCTCGCCGCCCGGCCGGGAGTGGTGACGCCCGACACCAAGACCTACCTGTACCTCGACCCGTCACGTTTCCTTTCCCAGGTGGCCACCGTGTGGAACCCGACGGTGGCGCTGGGGACGGTCACCCACGAGTACCTCGGCTACCTGCTGCCCATGGGCCCGTACTACGCCGCCACCGCCGCCCTGCACGTGCCCACCTGGGTGGCCCAGCGGCTGTGGCTGGGCGGCATCCTGTTCGCCGCCGGCGCCGGCGTGCTCCTCCTCTGCCGGGTGCTGGCCGTGCGGGGGCCGGGACGGTTGGTGGCGGCCCTGGCCTTCGCCCTCTCGCCCTACTTCCTCCAGTACGCCGGCCGCATCTCGGTCATCCTCCTGCCGTGGGCCGGGCTGGGTTGGATGGTGGCGTTCACCGTGCTGGCCCTGCGGCGGGGGGGATGGAGGTACCCGGCCCTGTTCGCGCTGGTGGTGGCCCTGGTCAGCGGGATCAACGCCAGCTCGGTCCTCTACGTCGGCCTGGCCCCGGCGCTGTGGCTGGTCTACGCGGCCGGCGTCGAGCGGGAGGCGACCTGGCGCCGGGCTGGCGCCGTCGCCGTGCGCATCGGGCTGCTCTCCCTCCTGGCCAGTGCCTGGTGGATCGCCGGGCTGGCGGTGGAGGCGTCCTACGGGGTGGACGTCCTGCGCTACACCGAGACCGTCCCCAACACCAGCCAGACCTCCAGCGCCGCCGAGGTGCTGCGGGGGCTCGGCTACTGGTACTTCTACGGGGGCGACCGGCTGGGGCCGTGGACCAGGTCGGCGGTCCTCTACACCCAGAGCCTGTGGCTGCTCGCCCTCTCCTTCCTGGTGCCGGCGGCCGCCTTCCTCTCGGCGGTGCTGGTCCGGTGGCGCCAGCGGGCCTACTTCGTCCTCCTGGTGGTGGTCGGCGTGGTCCTGTCGGTCGGCGCCTTCCCCTACCAGCACCCGACCCCGGTGGGCGGCGCCCTCAAGGCGTTCATGCAGGACACCACGGCCGGCCTGGCCATGCGCTCCACCGACCGGGCCACGCCGCTGGTGGTCCTGGGCCTGGCCATGCTGCTCGGCACCGGGGTCTCGGCCCTGTGGCGCCGGCTGCCCAAGACCGGTCTCCTGGTCGGCCTGGCGGCGGCGGCCATGGTCGTCGCCAACAACCCGGCCGTCTTCAACGGCGACGCCGAGGTGGCGGGCAGCTTCGTCCAGCCGGCGGCCCTGCCCTCCTACGAGCTGGCGGCGCTGCACTACCTGGACTCGGTCGACCCGGGGACGAGGGTCCTGGCCATCCCGGGCGACGACTTCGCCGCCCAGCGGTGGGGCGACACCGTCGACACCCCGCAGCCGGCCGTGCTGACCCGGCCGTTCGTCACCCGCGAGCAGCAGGTCATGGGCTCGATGGCCACCGCCGACCTTCTCTACGCCACCGACATCGGGATCCAGACAAGCATCGAGAATTGGGCCTCCCTGGCGCCGATGGCCCGCCTCATGAGCGCCGGCAACGTCCTGGTCGAGTACGACCAGGCCTTCGAGCACTACGGCACGCCCCATCCCCGCCTCCTGGCCCGGTCACTGCAGCCGACGCCGCCCGGGCTCACCGGCCCCGTCACGTTCGGCACCCCCCGCCCCAACGTCCCGGCCACGCCCGTGCTCGACGAGGCCGACCTGGCGGCACCGCCGGGACTGCCGTGGCCGGCGCCCCTGGCCGTCTACGACGTGCCCGGGACCCGGCCCATCGCCCGGGCCGAGGCGGACCGGGGGGCGGTGGTGGTGGCCGGGGACGCCACCGGGCTCGAGGCCCTGGCCGGCACCGGGCTGCTCGGCACCCGGAGCGCCGTCTACTACGCCGGCACCCTCGACACCCACCCGGCCCAGCTGCGCCGGCTCCTGGCCGGGGGGGCCACCCTGGTGGTCACCGACACCAACCGTCTCCAGGCCTTCCGCTGGGACACGCTGACGGCCAACGTCGGCTACACCCAGACCCCCCTCGACCACCCGGCCCGGACCGACCAGAGCGACAGCCCGATCGACCTTTTCCCCGGCGCCCCGCCCGACGCCCGCACCGTGGCCCGCTACGCCGGCGCGCTGGACGTCACCGCCTCGTCGTACGGCAACTCCGTCTCCTACACGCCCGAGGACCGGGCCTCCAACGCACTCGACGGCAACCTGGACACCGCCTGGGAGACCGGCACCTTCACCAGCGACCCGGCCGGCCAGTGGTGGCAAGCCGGGTTCGGCCACCGCCCGGTCACGGCCGACCGGGTCACCCTGGTCCAGCCCCAGCGGGGGACAACCGCCCGTTGGATCACCCGGGCCACCCTGACCTTCGACGGCCGGTCGCCGGTGACGGTCCGGCTCGGCCCGGCGTCACGGGGGCCCGGGGGCCAGGCGGTGACCTTCCCGGCCCGCACCTTCCACACCCTGCGGGTCAGGATCGACGCCACCAGCGACGACCACGGCGCCCCCGGTTCGGCCACCGCCGTCGGGCTGGCCGAGGTGCAGGTGCCGGGCGTGCACGTCACCGAGGTCGACGAGATGCCGGGCGACCTCCTGAAGGCGGCCGGGACGGCATCGCTGGGGCACCGGCTGGTCCTCTCGATGACCCGCCAGCGGGCTTCCCCGTACCCGCCGAGGTCGAGCCCGCAGACCCAGATCGTCGACCGGTTCACCCTGCCGACGGCCCGCACCTTCACCCTCTCGGGCACGGCCACCCTGTCGGCCCTCATGCCCGACGACGAGATCGACCGCCTGGTCGGGATGGACGGCGCCACAGGGGCCGGCGTCGTCGCCTACTCCAGCGGGCGGCTCCCCGGCGCCCCGGCCGACGGGGCGGCGGCAGCCGCCGACGCCGACCCGGCCACGGCCTGGCAGCCCGGGTTGGGAGCCGCCGCCCAGCGGGGGGCCTGGCTCGAGTACGACCTTCCCCGGCCGATCACCTTCGACCACCTCGACCTCTCGGTGGTGGCCGACGGGCGCCACTCGGTGCCGACGTCGATCACGGTGAGCGCCGGGACAGCCCCGGGGCAGCTCACCAGCCGCCCGGTTGCCCTCCCGCACATCGCCGACCGGCGGGCCCCGGGGTCGACGGTCACCGTGCCCGTGCACTTCCCCGCCCTGTCGGGCCGGCGGGTCCGGGTCACCGTCACCGGCGTCCGGCTCGAGCGCACGACGAACTTCTACGCCGGCTCGCCGATCGCCCTGCCCCTGGGCATGGCCGAGGTCGGCATCCCCGGGGTCCGGGCCGGAGCCGTGCCGGCCGCCCTCCCCGGCACCTGCCGGTCGAACCTCCTCACGGTGGACGGCCACCCGGTGCCGGTGCGGGTCGTGGGCTCGACGGCCGCCGCCCTGACCGAGCAGTCGGTCCGCATCGAGCCCTGCGGCTCGGACGCCGGCGGCCTGGCCCTCGGCCCGGGGACCCACGTGGTCGAGTCGGCGGTGGCCCACACAGCCCTGCGGCCACCGCCGGTCGACTGCGCCCGGACGGCCTCGTGCACCGGCTGGAACCTCGACCAGGTCACCCTCGACTCGGCGCCCGGGGGCGGGGCCCAGCCCCCCGC
>JBOGGE010000210.1:0-22767 GCA_050743865.1 Acidimicrobiales bacterium | reverse complement strand
CTGTGGATGTACCAGCGCACGATGAACGGCCCGACCTCCGAGTCGGTGGCCGCCATGCCTGACCTGCGGCCGCGCGAGCTGCTCGCCGTGGTCCCGCTCGTCGCGCTGATCGTCGCCATGGGCATCTACCCCAAGCCGGTACTCGACCGGATCACCCCGTCGGTCAACCGGCTGGTGGCCCGGGTCGAGGTCTCGACCCACACCCGCCAGCCGGCGGTGGCCCGCTTGGGCCCGGCCGGGGCGACGGCGACGGCGCAAAGGCTCGGCCGGCCGTGACGGGCGCCGTCGCTGCCCTGTTCGCACTCCTCGGCCCGGTGGTGCGCCCGGGTGGGCTGCTCGGCCTGGTCCGGTCGGGGAGCATCGGCCTGGGGCGGATCGTGCCCGGGTCGCCGTCCAGCGCCGGGGCCATCGCCACCCCTCACATCCGGTACCTGGCCATCATGCCCGAGATCGTGCTCCTGGGCGGGGCGGTGCTGCTGCTGGCGCTGGCTTCCCTGGTGCACCGCCAGGTTCGCGTGAAGGTGGCGACCGGCGCCACGGTCGCCATCGCCGGCACCGCCCTCGGCTTCTCGTTGTGGCAGTGGGCGGACGTGGCCAGTCACGGCGCCTATACCGCCGTCGACCACGCGGTGGCGGTCGACGGGTTCAGCGTGCTCGTGAACATCGTGTTGTCCTGCGCCACGCTCCTCACGGCGCTGGTCGGCGACGGCTACCTGCGCCGGGAGGGGGTCGAGGGTCCAGAGCTCCACGTCCTGGCCCTGGTGTCGGCGTCGGGCGCCATGATCATGGGGGCGGCGAACGACCTCATCGTCATCTTCCTGGGCCTGGAGACCCTTTCCATCGCCCTGTACGTCCTGGCCGCGTTCAACCATCGCCGGGCGGCGTCGGGCGAGGCCGCCCTCAAGTACTTCGTCATCGGGTCGTTCTCGTCGGCGGTCTTCGTCTATGGCATCGCCCTGGTGTACGGGGCGACCGGTTCCACCAACCTGGCCCAGATCGCCGATTTCCTGTCGCGCAACGTGCTCGTGGCCGACGGGCTGCTGCTGGCCGGGCTGGCGCTGCTGCTGGTGGGCTTCTTCTTCAAGGTGGCGGCGGTGCCGTTCCACATGTGGACGCCCGACGTGTACCAGGGCGCGCCGTCGCCGGTGACCGGTTTCATGGCGGCGGTGGCCAAGGTGGGGGCGTTCGCCGCCCTGCTCCGGGTCTTCGTGTCGTCGTTCGGCGTGCTCCGGGCCGACTGGCAGCCGGTGGTCTACGCCGTGGCCGTGGTCACCCTCTTGCTGGGGGCCGGCCTGGCCGTGGTGCAGCGCGACATCAAGCGGATGCTGGCCTACTCCGCCATCAACCACGCCGGCTTCGTGCTCCTGGGTGTCGAAGCGGCGACCGCCCGCGGGGTCAGCGCATCGCTTTACTACTTCTTCGTCTACACGTTCATGGTGATCGGGAGCTTCGCCGTGGTGTCGCTGCTCGGGCGCCGGGGGGACGTGGTCCACGACATCTCGTCGTACCGCGGCCTCGCCCGGCGGCAGCCGGCGCTGGCCCTGTGCTTCGCCGTCCTGCTCCTGGCCCAGGCCGGCGTGCCCTTCACCACCGGGCTGTGGGCGAAGGTGGAGGTGGTGCTGGCGGCGATCGACGCCAATGCCCTACCCCTGGGGGTCATCGCCATGGTGTCGGCGGCGCTCGCCGCCTTCTTCTACCTGCGGGTCGCCGTCCTGATGTACACGCCGGTGGCGGTCGGCGCCGGGAGCGCCGAGGTTGCCCAGCAGCCGGCGGAGGACCCGGTGGCGCTCACCGCCGGCACAGTGGGCCCCTACCTGGCGCCCGGCGACGAGGAGGCGCTGGCCGAGGCCGGGTCCGGGCCGGCCGACGGCGCCGGAGACGGGCAGCCGGGGAATGCCCGTCCGGTGTGGGCCGGGATCGAGCGCTCGGTGGCCGTGATCGACCGGCTGAACGCCGCCCTCCTGATCGGTGCCGGCCCGACGGGGGCGGACGGTGCCACCGGCGGGGCGGACGGTGCCACCGGCCCAGGCCAGGCCGGCGGCGAGGAGACCGGGGTCCCCCCGTCGGACCTGACCGGGAAGGTGCCCGTCCCGGTCCTGACCGCGGTCGCCATCGGTCTCTGCGTGGCGGTGACGGTGGTCTTCGGCATCATCCCGGCGCCGCTGGTGGACTTCGCCCGGCACGCGACCCTGCTTTTCCTGCCCTGACGCCGGCATGGCACGCTGGCCCGGTGATCGGGGAGCGCGCCGACGGGACGCCGGCCAACTGGCTGTGGCGATCTCGCCCGCTCGATCCCGGCCCGGCGGTGGTGTTCGACATCGACGGGGTGCTCTCGGACGCCACCAGCCGCCAGCACTTCATCGAGCGAGGCCGCCGTGACTGGGCGGCGTTCTTCGAGGCCTGCGGCGACGACCCGCTGATCGAAGAGGTGGCCCGCCTGGTCGAGCTGCTCGACCCCTCGCTGGCGATCGTCCTCCTGACCGGGCGTCCGGTGCGGGTCCGCACCCAGACGGTGGCCTGGCTGGACCGCTTCTCCCTCCGCTGGGACCTCCTCGTCATGCGGGACCGCGGTGACTATTCCGAGGTGACAGCGTTCAAGCGGGTGGCTGTGGGCGGCCTCCGGGCCCACGGCCTCGACCTGCGGCTGGCGCTCGAGGACGACCCGGCCAACCATGCCATGTTCGTGGCCGAGGGGGTGCCCTGCGTGTACATCCATTCCGGTTACTACGAGCCCTGAGGCGGGGACCCGGGGCCCGGTGCCCGGTGCCGCCGGTGCTGCCGGCGCCGCCCAGCCGCCGCCCAGCCGGCGGCCACCAGGGCGGCCACGAGCACCAGGACCGGGAGGTCGCCGAACCGCTCGTAGACGGTGCGCCCGGTCCGGAGGGCCACCGAGGCCACCAGCACCTGGCGGGCCCCGAGGTCGCTCTGCCGGAGGACGGCGCCGCCGGCGTCGACGACCGAGGAGTAGCCGGTCGGCGCCGCCTGCACGAGGTCCCGGCCCTCCTCGACCGCCTGTACACGGTCGGCCGCCACTTCCTGGGCGGGAACCTGGTCGCCGGCGTAGGACGAGGTGTTGGTCGGCACCACCAGGAGACGGGCGCCGGCTCGCACCGCCGACCGTCCCCGCCCGGAGAAGAACACCTCGTAGGAGAGCATCACCCCGAGGGGCGCCGCCGGGGTCCTCATCAGCCCGGTGCCGTGGCCGGCTACGGCGTCCAATGGCACCTCGGCCAGGTTGGCGAGGTGGGCGAAGAAGGAGCGGTAGGGGACGTACTCCCCGAAGGGCACGCGGTGGACCTTCTCGTACGTCGCCACCACCCGCCCACCCGGGCCCCAGGCCACGGCCTCGTTGCGGAAGGCGGTGGAGGAGACGGTCGCCGTCACCCCGGCCACCACGGTGGCCGCCAGGCGGCGGGCGAGGGACGACAGGATCGCCGCCTGGGGCGTGCCGGGCAGCGGTGCCCGGACCGACACGACGTCCTCCGGCCACAGGACGAGCCGTGCCCTCCGGCGGGGCAGGAGCCGGCCGGTCGCCGCCAGTTGGGCGTCGAACACGGACGACGGCGACACCTCGGCCTTGGAGAGGCCGCGACGGCCGCCGCCCTGGACAGCCGCCACCGCCACCGATCCCACGGCGGGCCCCCCGCCCGGCGCGGCAGCGCCCGCCGCCCCGGCGGCGGCGACGAGCACCGCGGCCACCGTTCCGGCGGCGATCCCGGGCAGGGCCGGCCGGCCGGCGGGTCGCCTGCTCGCCGGGGGTGCGGAGGTGCCCACCCGGGTGTCCGCCGGCCGGCCGCCGGCGGACGTGAGGACCTCGGCCACGGCGGCCCCGCCGGCCCAGACGACCAGCGTGAGCAGGAGCGGGCCTCCCAGCCGGGCGGCGTCGAGCCAAGGCCCCCCGGCCTGGCCGAGGAACACCCCACCGAGCGGCAGCCCGCCCCACGGCCAGGTCGAGCGCACCGCTTCGAGGCCGGTGAAGGCGCCGGCGAAGGCGGGGAGGCGGCCACGGCCGGGCGGGACGATGGCGGCAGCGGCGGCCATGGACAGGGCTTCGGCCGCCATGAGGGCGGCGGCGCCGTACCAGTTGAACTCCTTGGCCCACCACAACCCGGGAACGAAGCAGCCGAGGCCGGCCAGCCAACCCGACAGGACGCGGGCTCGCAGGGGCAGACCCCGGAGCCGCCAGTAGAGGATGCCGGCGCCGGCGAACGCCAGCGGCCACCATCCCCACGGCGGCAGCGAGAGGGCGAGGGCCACGCCCGAGCCGAGCGACGGCAGCACCAGCCGCCCCCGGGGCCGGTCAGGGGGCGTCGACCGACGCTCCCATCCGCCGCTGGAGCACCTGCGCCGCCGTCCTCCCGCTGGCGATGCAGGCCGGAATACCGACGCCGTGGTAGGCGGCGCCGGCCACCGTCACCGCCGGGAGCCGGCGAAGTGCCGCCTGGACGCCGGCCACCCTGAGCAGGTGGTGCACCCGGTACTGGGGGAGGGCGTCCGGCCAGCGCGTCACCAGCACTGCCTCCGGCCGCAGGTCCGTGCCCAGCAGCGTGCCGAGCTCGACCGCCACCCGACGCCCCAGGCCGGTGTCGTCCATGGCGCGGTGTCGCTCATCCCCGGCCCGGCCCACCGAGGCTCGTAGCAGGGAACCGCCGGGCCGGGCCAGGTGCGGCCACTTCTGCGAGAGGAAGGTGCACGCCGTCACGACGAAGTGCCCGCTGCCGTCCTCGCCGGCCAGAAGGCCGGCATCGGCCAGGCCGGCGGCGGTCGCCCCGGGAAGTCGGGAGCTCCGGGGAACGAGCAGGCCGGTCCCGCCGAGGTCGTCGGGGAGGGCCCCTTCGGGGAGGGCGAGGGTGACCACGGCCACCGAGGCGTAGTCGACGCTGCGCAGGAGGTTGGCCGCCTCGGCGTCGTGGGGCGCGATCAGGGCGGCGGCGGGCCCGGCCGGCGCCGCCAACACGATGCCGTCGGCGGCGATCGGGCCGGTCGAGGTGTGGACCACCCAACCCCCGGCACCTCCGTCGGCCCGTTCCAGCCGCTGGACGGCGCACCCGGTGCGGAGGGCGACCCCCCGGCCGGCCAACGCACCGGCCAGCCGGTCGGCCAGGACGCCCAGGCCGCCGCGGAGCGCCCAGAAGGCCGGGGGGGGCTCTCCGTGCGGGCTGCCCACCCGGTCGACGCCCGCCGTCTCGGCCGCCGCCCGCCGCAGCGACCGCATGAAGCTTCCCTGGCGACGGGAGGCAGTGAGCAGGAGCGGGTGGACGGCGGCGGCGCTGACGTCGGCGACGCCACCGGCGTAGATGCCGCCGAGCAGGGGGTCGACCAGGCGGTCGACCACGCGGCGGCCGAGCTTGCGGGCGACCAGCGGACCTACCGCACGGTCGCCGAGGGGCCCCCGGCGGTCGGGGCGAGGAGCGAGCACGTCCGCCAGCAGCCGGGCGTTCCCGGCCGCTCCCAGGACCCCGGAACGGGCGACCGGCAGGTACCGGGTCGGGACGCCGAGGTTGAGCCCGGACGGGAGCGGCCGCAACCGGCCACCGGCCCAGACCGATGCTCCGGACGCCCCGATGGGCGCCAGGGCGTCCCCCAGCCCGATCTCCCGGCACAGCTGCTCGCCTTCCGGACGGCGCCCGAGGAAGCCGTCCGGTCCGACGTCGACCACACGGCCGGCGAACGACTGGCTGCGCAGCTTTCCCCCCAGCCGCTCGGATCCCTCCAGTACCACGACCGCCGGCGCGCCGGGCCGGGGACCGCCGGCGGCACCGGTGAGCTCCCACGCCGCGGCCATCCCGGCGATGCCGCCACCCACGATGACGACCGTGCTCCGCTCGCCGACGCCGGTCCCGGCGACGGCGCCCGGTCCCGGCGACGGCCTGGGGGACGGCGAGCTCTCAGGCATCGGCCCCGGCCGGCCGCAGGTCGTCGCCCGCCGCTCCCCGCACGACGGCGGCGAGGATCTCGAGGAAGCGCCGGTCGTCGTTGAGCGAGGCCGTGCGGGCGAAGAAGATCCCCGCCTCCGATGCCACCTGCCGGGCTTCCACGTCCAGGTCGTAGCAGACCTCCAGATGGTCGGCGACGAAGCCGACGGGGCACACCACCACCGCCCCGAACCCCTCCGACGGGAGGTGGCGGACCACGTCGAGCACGTCGGGGCCGAGCCACGGCTCGGGGGTCCGGCCCGCGCTCTGCCACGCCGTGCGCCAGGAGGCACGGCCGGCCAACCCGGCTGCTGCCGCCACCGCCTCCGCCGACTCGGTCAGCTGGTCGGGGTAGGGGTCGCCGGCGTCGACCACCCGCCGGGGGAGGGAATGGGCGGTGAACAGCACCATCGGGCGGCCGGCACCGGCCGGCACGGCGTCGAGGGCGTCGCCGAGGCGGTCGCCCAGGAGCGCGTCGAACCCGGGGGCGTCGTACCACTGCCGGACGGCGACCAGGCGGGAGCCGGTGCCGGCCAGTGCCCCTGCGGCCCGGCGGAGGTACTCCTCCGAGCCCATGCTCGAGCGGTGGGGCGTCAGCACCAGCCCGACGATCGTCCCGGCGCCGCCGGCAGCGAGGCAGGCGGCGGCGTCCTCGATCGAGGGCACGGTGTGCTTGGCCCCGAAGCCGACGAGGAACCGGCCCGGCTCGGCGGCGTCGAGCAGCGCGGCCACGCCGGCGACCTGGGCGGACGTGTGGGCGGCCAGCGGGGAGATGCCGCCGATGGCTTCGTAGCGCCGCCGGAGGTCGTCGAGCTGCGCCGGCGACGGCGGCCGTCCCCGGCGGATGCGGGTGTAGAAGGGCTCGAGCTCCTCGGGGGTGCCCGGGGTGCCGTGGGCCATCAGCAGCACCCCGGTCCGGGACCCCCCGGTCCGGGGCCGGCCGGTCCGGGGTCGGCCCGGGGTCATCGGGCCACCCCTGCCCGGCCCTCGGCGTGGACGAGCTGGACCAGCTCGGCGAGGATCCCCGGGTCGGTCTCCGGCAGCACCCCGTGGCCGAGGTTGAAGACGTGGCCCGGGGCCGTCCCCGCCCGGGCCAGCACGCGGCGGGCCTCGCCGGCCACCACCTCCCACGGGGCCAGGCAGATCGCCGGGTCGAGGTTGCCCTGGACGGCCCGGTCGGGCCCGACGCGGCGCCGGGCCTCGTCCAGATCGACCCGCCAGTCGACCCCGACCACGTCGGGCCCAGCGCTCGCCATGAGGGGCAGGAGCTCGCCGGTCCCCACCCCGAACAGGATCGACGGCACTCCGGTCGACCTCACCTCGTCAAGGACCCTGGTGGTGGAGGGCAGGGCGAAGCGTTCGTACTCGTCGGGAGAGAGGCAGCCGGCCCACGAGTCGAAGAGCTGCACGGCGCCGGCACCGGCCCGCACCTGGGCGACCAGGAAGGCGGCGGCCATGCCGGCCAGCCGGCTGGCGAGCTTGTCCCAGGTGGCGGGATCGGCGTGCATCAGCGACTTCACGCCGGCGAACGTCTTGGACGGTCCTCCCTCGACCAGGTAGCTGGCGACGGTGAACGGCGCGCCGGCGAACCCGACCAGCGAGACCCCGGTACCGGCCAGTTCATCCGACGCGTAGCGGACGGCGTCGAGGACGTGGGGGACGTCGGCCTCCGGCTCCAGCGGGCGCAGGCGGTCCAGGTCGGCGGGAGAGCGGAACGGCCGGTCCACGACCGGGCCGCGCCCCTGCTCGACGTCGACGCCGAAACCAACGGCATGTACCGGCACGACGATGTCGGAGAAGAGGACGGCGGCGTCGACGCCGTAGCGCCGGACCGGCTGGAGGGTGAGCTCGGCCGCCAGCTCCGGGTCGGCGATGGCGTCCAGGATGCTCCCGTTACCCCGGGCGGCCCGGTACTCGGGGAGCGAGCGGCCGGCCTGGCGCATGAACCACACCGGGGTGCGCGCCACCGGTTGCCGGCGGCAGGCGCGCACCAGCGGGAGGGCACCGGCGTCCTCCATGGTGCTGCCGCCCGGGGCGGTGTTGCGCATCGTGGCCTCCTCGGGTCCGACCCGGGCGGGCGCGCACTGTCGCACGGCCGCCGGCCACGATCATCGCAGCCGGGTGTCCGGCCCCACCAGCAGGCCGGCCGGGGACGCGAGGCGGGCGGTAAGATCGTCGTTTCCGTGTCACGTGCCGAAAGGATGTTGGCGTGACCGACGAGCGGGACCTCGCAGAAGAGCAGGAGCTCCTCGACCGGGCCTACGCCGGTCTCGAGGGCATGCGAGCCGACGCCAGCCGCATGCTCGAGTCGGTGCTCGACATGGGACGTGGCGGCACCTTCCAGTCCCGCACGGAACGCGACATCGTCGTCCGCACCAGCCTGGCCCGGCTGGCCCAGCTCGACGTCGGGGACCAGGCACTGTGCTTCGGGAGGATCGACCGGGTGCCCGCCCGCCCCGGCGTCCCGGGCGAGAGCTTCCACATCGGGCGGCTGGCCATCTCGGGACCGGACCACGAGCCGATGGTGGTCGACTGGCGGGCTCCGGTGGCCGAGCCCTTCTACCGGGCCACCGGGCTCGATCCCCAGGGGCTGGCCCGGCGCCGGCACCTGGCGGTCCGGGGGCGGTCGATCATCGGGGTGGAGGACGAGTACTTCTCCGCCCCGCCGGTCCACGGGGCGCCGGTGCCGGCGGCCAACGCGCCCCGTTCGGGCTGCGGCCACGGCGACGGGCCGCCGGGGCCGGGTGACCGTGAGCAGCCGGTGATCTCTGCGCCGGGCGGCAGCCCGGGGCAGCTCGACCAGTCCTTGCGCCTCGGCGGCCCCGGGGCGCTGCTTGCCGCCCTGGACCGGGCCCGGACGGGCCGGATGAGCGACATCGTCGCCACCATCCAACGGGAACAGGACGAGATCATCCGCTCGCCCTTGGCCGGGTTGCTCATGGTCCAGGGTGGACCGGGGACGGGCAAGACGGCCGTCGCCCTGCACCGGGCCGCCTACCTCCTCTACACCCACCGCTTTCCCCTCGAGCGCCAGGGGGTGCTGGTGGTCGGCCCCAATCCGCTCTTCCTGCGTTACATCGAGCGGGTCCTGCCTTCCCTGGGCGAGACGGGAGTGACGCTGTCGACGGTGTCGGGCCTGGTGCCCGAGATCCGCGTCCACGGCAGCGAACCGCCCGACGTGGCACGCCTGAAGGGCGAGGCCCGGATGGCCAGGGTCGTGGCGCGGGCCGTCCGGACCCGCCAGCGCCCGCTCCGCCACGACGTCGAGGTCCCCTTCGGCGCCGCCGCCCTACGGCTGACCGTCGCCGACTCCGAGGAGATCGTGGCCCAGGCCCGCCGCCGGGCCGGTGCCCACAACGTCCGCCGCCGGTTCGTCGAGCAGGAGGTGGTGGGTCGCCTGGTGGAGCAGTACGGGGTCCGGACCCGGCGCCGGGCCGGTGCCTCCTCCGGGCCGGCGACGGCGGTCGGGACCGAACGGGATGCGTCGGCGTTGCCGGCACCGGGCCGTGACGGGGACCCGGACGAGGTGGTGGCCGGATCGGGCACCGCCGCGTTCGATCCCGTCGACGTGGCGCGCCGGATCCGCCGGATGCCGGTGGTGGGGGAGACGCTGGACCGGATGTGGCCGCGCCTGGCGCCCCACGAGCTGCTCCACGACCTGTTCGGGGCCCGCCCCCTGCTTGCCGCCGCCGGACGCGGCATCCTCTCGGCGGCGGAGCAGTCGTTGCTGCACCGTCGCCGCAGCAAGTCGCTCGACGCCGTCGAGTGGACGGTCGCCGACGCCGCGCTGGTCGACGAGGCCCGCGCCCTCCTCGGTCCCCGGCGGACCCGGACGCGCCGGAGGGCGGAGAGCCGCGAGCGGGCCGAGCGGGCGCGTTCGGAGGCCGGGTTCTGGCCGGCCGGGCTGGCCGTCAACCCGGTGCCGGTCGGGGGCGGCCGGCGCTCGGCCCTCGAGGAGGAGGCCGTCGGGTCATTCGGCCACATCGTGGTGGACGAAGCCCAGGACCTGTCTCCCCTCCAGCTCCGCATGCTGGCCCGGCGATCCATCTCGGGCTCGATGACGGTGGTGGGCGACATCGCCCAGGCGACGGGGCCATGGGCGCCGTCGGGGTGGGCCGAGGTGGCTTCCCACCTCGGTCCGTCGCGGCCGCCCCGGGTAGTCGAGCTGACGGTCGGGTACCGCACCCCGGCCGAGGTCATGGCGGTGGCGGCGCCGGTACTGGCGGCGGCGGCTCCCGACCTCACGCCCCCGCGCCCGGTCCGGCGCAGCGGTTCGCTCCCGGTGGCCGTGCTCGCCGAGCCCGGCCGGATTGCCGCCACGGCGGCGGCGGTGGCCGTCGAGGAGGCCGCGGCGGCGGCGACCGGTCGCACGGCGATCCTCGTCCCTCGCTCGCTCTTTACCCCCGTCGCCGGGGAGCTGGCGACGCTCGGCCGCACCGCGGTGGATCCGCGCGACCCGGCTGGTCCCGGACTGGCGGCGCCCCTGGTCGTGCTGCCGGCCGAGGAGTCCCACGGGCTCGAGTTCGACACGGTCGTGGTGGTGGAGCCGGGGATGATCGCCGCCGGCGACGACCCTGTCCCCGGTGACGACCCTTCTCCCAACGACGTGCTCCGGGCCACCGCCAGGGGGCTCCGGACGCTCTACGTGGCGCTCACCCGCCCCACGCGGCGCCTGGTGATCGTCCATTCACGGGCGTTGCCGGCCGGCCTCGAGGTGCCGCCCGCAACCGGGTGACCTCGGGGTCGGGGCGCGGGAGCGAACGTTGCCGAGCCGCGACCTGCTTGTTGGCGCGGCGACGGCGGGGTCGACTAGGAAATACTGCGTGAGCCAGGCCGTCTCGGTCGACAAGCCCATTAGGGTGCCGCGGGTCGTCCACGACCGCCCGCCGCTGCTGGCTGTCGGCGTGATGATCTGGCTCGGCTCGGAGCTGATGTTCTTCAGCGGGCTGTTCGCCGCCTTCTTCACCATCCGGGCCAACGACCACCCCTGGCCGCCGGTCGGGACGAAGCTCGACGTCGTCCAGGCCGGGATCTTCACCGCCATACTGGTGGCGTCGAGCTTCACCATGCAGAAGGCGGTCTTCGACGAGGAGCGCTTCAACCGGCGCGGCGCCCGGGTCTGGGTGGGCTGGACCATGGTCCTGGGGATGATGTTCCTGGGGAACCAGTTCTACGAGTGGGTCATCGAGACGACCCGTTGGACCACCAACGCGTACGGCTCGCTCTTCTACATCATGTCCGGGCTGCACGGCATCCACGTCTTCATCGGCCTGGTGGCCATGGTGTTCCTCCTGGGGCGCATGAAGGGGCCAGCCGGTGACCCGGGCGAGCTGGCGGTCTTCCAGGGCGTCAGCTACTACTGGCACTTCGTCGACATCGTGTGGATCGGTCTCTACAGTTGCCTTTTCCTCTTGAAGTGAAGCCTCTTGAACCGGGGCGTCCCACATGAGGCGCCGGGGGACGCTTCGCCGCATGGCCCAGAGCCGGCTCCTGTTGCCGGCCGCCGTCCTCGTGGCGGTGGGGCTGGGCACCTCGTTGAGCTTGACGGCCGGCGCCGGCGCCCGGAGCGGCGCGGCGACCACCACGGCGACCGGCATCGGGACTTCGACGCCGGTCGTCGGCGGCGCCAGCTCCCCGACCACCACCGCCCCGGCGGCGCCGCCGGCCAAGAAGCCGTCGTCGGCGGCGGCGTGCCTCAAGTCGGCGGCCGCCGTCGGCTACAAGGGCCCCAAGGACAGCGGGTCGCCCTCCAACTCGTCCCATGTGACCTGCGTCGACGGCTCGGTGTCGAGCTACGGCAGCGCCGCCATCACCTACCACGTGCCACCGAAGTCCTATGTCAAGCCCGGCGAGGCGCTGTTCGAGGCGTACTGCTCGAGCTGCCACATGCCCAACGCCGAGGGCGGCGCCGACGCCCCCAATCTGGTCGGCCTGGGACCGGGGATGGTCGACTTCATGGTGACCACCGGCCGGATGCCGGCCACCAGCCCGCTCACGGTGCAGGCGACATCCAAGCCGGCCCGGTTGACCGCCCACCAGGCGGCGGAGATCGCCGCCTTCATCAACTCCCTGTCGCCGGCCGCCCCCTACATCCCGACGGTGCACCTGAAGGGAGCCAACCTGGCGGTCGGCCAGAGCCTGTTCGCCCTCAACTGCGCCGCCTGCCACACCATCACCGGTGCCGGCGACGCCCTGGCCCACGGCACCACGGCCCCGCCACTGCACTACGCGACTCCCCGGCAGCAGGCCGAGGCGATCAGGAACGGCCCGGAGAACATGCCCCGGTTCACCGGCAACCTGAGCGACAACCAGGTGCGCGACGTCGTGGCTTACGTGACCAAGGGCATCCAGCACCCGACGAACCCCGGCGGGGGCGGCCTGGGCGGCGTCGGGCCGGTGGCGGAGGGGTTCGTCGCCCTGCTGTTCGGGGTCGGGGGACTGATGCTGGTGTGCTTCTGGATCGGGGACCGTTCGTGAGGGGGCGGCGAGGGCTCCAGGGAGGGCGACGGTGACAGATCCCGGCTCGACCTTCGACGACCCGGCACGCCGGATCCCTCCGGTGGCGGAAGGTGATGGCCACGGCGACGGCCACGGCGACGGTCGTGCCGAGCGGACGCCGGTGCCGTTCCCGACCGCCCGCCTGGACGACCCGCACATGCAAGATGCCGCCCGCTACCCCCGCCGGGCGGAGGCCATCATCGCCCTGGTCCTGCTGGTCGGTATCGCCGGCTTGGCCGGCTTCGGCGCCGCCTACACCGAGGCGGCGCCACCGTGGACGCTGGCGGTGAGCCTGGGCGTCGGCCTCTTCGCCCTCGGCTGGGGCGTGACGGCGTGGGGCAAGTACCTCATGCCGCAGGGGCCGTTCGTCGAGCAGCGCCATGAGCTGGCCAAGAGCCGCCAGGAGCGGGAGTCGATGGCAGCGGCGCTGGTGGAGCGGACGGGCACGGTCGTGAAGCGCCGCAAGCTGCTCGGCGGATTGGTCGGCGGGGGCCTCGGCATCTTCGGCATCGTGGCCGTCTTCCCGCTGCTGCGGTCCCTGGGCCCGCTCCCCGGCAAGACGCTGGACACCACCGACTGGCGCAAGGGGACCTACCTGGTGGACTCCAACGGCCGCCGGGTCCACCGGGACCAGATGCAGGCCGGCGGGATCCTGACGGTCTACCCGGAGGGCACGCAGGACACGGACCGGGGCCAGGCGGTCGACCAGACGGTGCTGATCCGGGTGCAGGTCACCGACCTCGTCACCATGAAGGGCCGCACAGACTGGGCCCCGACAGGCTACGTCGCCTATTCCAAGGTCTGCACCCATCTGGGGTGCCCGGTGGGGCTGTACGAGCAGGTCCTCGAGCTGCTGGTCTGCCCGTGCCACCAGTCGATGTTCAACGTGCGGGACGGTGCGGTGCCCGAATTCGGCCCGGCGCCCCGGCCCCTGCCCCAGCTTCCCCTCCGCATCGACAGCAACGGCTACCTTCGGGCCCAGAACGGGTACAACCAGGCGGTCGGCCCGGGCTTCTGGGAGCGCACGACACAGGGGAACGGCACCGCATGACGGTCACTGGCACGCCGAGGCCGCGGACCCGGCGCCAGGCGAAGCAGGCCTACGGGCCCTACGGGCGCGTCCAGCAGGCGGTCGACGAGCTGGACGACCGCCTGGGGCTGGCCAAGGTCGGGCGGACCCTTCTGGACAAGATCTTCCCCGACCACTGGTCGTTCATGCTGGGCGAGATCGCCCTCTACTCCTTCGTCATCCTGATCGTCACCGGCATCTTCCTCACCTTGTACTTCGTGCCGTCCGAGACGATCGTCACGTACCACGGCATCTACAAGCCGCTGGACGGCACCCGGGTGTCGGAGGCCTACCAGTCCACCGTCAACATCTCCTTCGGCGTGCGAGCCGGGCTCCTCATCCGCCAGATGCACCACTGGGCGGCCGACGTCTTCATCGGTGCCATCGCCGTGCACATGGCCAGGGTCTTCTTCACCGGCGCCTTCCGCAAGCCGCGCGAGCTGAACTGGGTGATCGGCATCACCATGCTGATCCTGGCCATCTTCAACGGGTTCCTCGGCTACTCGCTCCCCGACGACCTCATCTCGGGCACCGGCATCCGGATCGCCGACTCCATCCTCCTGTCGATCCCGGTCGTCGGGAGCTACCTGGCGTTCTGGCTGTTCGGGGGCAACTATCCGGGCCAGATCATCATCGAGCGGTTCTACATCATCCATGTCCTGATCATCCCCCTCGTCCTCTTCGGGCTCATCGGCGCCCACCTCGGACTCCTGGTGCACCAGAAGCACACGCAGTTCGCCGGAAAGCACCGGACGGAGAAGAACGTGGTCGGGTCGCCCATGTACCCGACCTTCATGGCCAAGACCACCGGGTTCATGCTCATGGTCACCGGCGGGACGGCCCTCCTGGGCGGCCTGGCCCAGATCAACCCGATCTGGCAGTTCGGCCCGTACCAGGCGTCCAAGATCTCCTACGCGGTCCAGCCGGACTGGTACATGGGGTTCCTGGACGGCGCCCTCCGCATCATGCCGTCCTGGCAGTGGACCGGGTGGGGCCACACCGTCCCCTGGGAGGTGTTCCTCCCGGCCGTGGTGTTCCCGGCGCTCGTCTTCAACATCTTCATCATCTGGCCGGCCATCGAGCGCAAGTTCACCGGCGACGTCCTCATCCACAACCTCCTCGACCGGCCGCGGGACCGGCCGAAGCGCACGGCGGCCGGCGCCGCCATGTTCGCGCTGCTCTTCACCGTCTTCGGGGCCAGCGCCACCGACGTGCTGGCCAACTATCTGCACGTGTCGCTCAACGGCACCCTGTGGTTCTTCCGGGTGGCGGTCATCGTGACGCCGATCGTCGTCGGGCTGGTGACGTGGCGGGTCTGCATCGAGATGCAGGGCGGCGGGGCCGGGATGGGCAAGCGCAAGCGGGCCGTGGTGGTGAGCCGCACGGCGGAGGGCGAGTACGTCTCGGTGCCCTCCGACGAGCGCCCCGGCGACGATCGCGTCGACCTGCGACCCGAACCGGTGCCGGTCAAGATCGAGATGGGGACCGACGGTGACCGCGTCGGGGTGGGGGCGACCACCGTCTCGGGCTCCGGCGTCCGCCGAGTCAACCGCTGAGGGCCGGCCTGGGCCCGGCCGCCATGGGTGGCGGCCGGCAGCCCCGGCGACTGATCGTCGGGTCGGGCACGGCCGGCGTCCGGGAGCACCTGACCGGGCGACGGCGCCCTTCGGTCGTCAGAGCAGGGCGTCGAGGGCGGCCCGGACCCGGTGCGGGTCGAGCGGGAGGTCGCGCACCCGGGCCCCGGTGTGCTGGCAGAAGGCGTTGGCGATGGCCGCCACCGCCGGGCCGCAGGCCGACTCGCCGGCGCCCATGGGCGGGCTGCCCGGGCGGTCGAGGAGCCGGGTCTCGATCTGGGGCACCCGGCTGAACGGCAGGATCGGGTAGCTTTCCCAGTCCCGGTTGGCCACCCCGTCGGCGTCGAAGCGCACCTCCTCCAGCAGCGCCCAGCTCGCGGCCTGGACGAAACCGCCCTCCAGCTGATTGGTCAGCCCGTCGGGGTCGACCACCTCGCCGGCGTCGGCAGCGATCCACGCCCGGCGCAGGTGGACGGTCCCGGTCCGGGGGTCGGCGTCGAGCTCGGCCACGATGGCCACGTAGGTCATCGAGTTCTCGTAGCGGGCGAAGCCGAGGCCCCGCCCCGGCGCGTCCACGCCGCCGGGCGCCTCGAGGCCACCGGCCATGCCCACCGCCGTCTCGACGACGGCCCGGGACCGCGGGTCGGGCAGGTGGGCCAGCCGGAAGGCGACCGGGTCGGTGCCGGCCGCCTCGGCCAGCTCGTCCATGAAGGACTCAATGGCGAAGACGTTGGCCGGCGCTCCCAGGCCGCGCAGGGCGGACGTGCGCAGCGCCGTCCCGTCGTCGACGTCGTGGCGCACGATCCACGTGGTGCCGAGGTCGTAGCCGGGGGTGGCGTTGCGGTGGACGCCGGCCTCGAAGCTGAGCATGGGCGCGGCACGCGACCGGGGAACGGGGGGGTCCAGTGACCAGCCGGCCATGAGCCGGGTGCCGGTGGCCTGGGGGACCGGCCGCGAGTTGTGCCGGAAGGAGTGGATCTCCTCGCACCACCGGCGGACCCGGCCGTCGTCGCCGATCCCGGCCGACAGGTCGACGACCATGGCCGCCCCCATCGGCTCGCCGGCGTGCTCGTCGTCACGGGTCCAACGCAGCGAGACGGGCCGGCCGGGCACTGCCAGCGCCACCAGAGCGGCGTCGAGGGCGGCGTCGTCGGCCCCGTTGTGGCCGTAGCACCCGGCCCCGTCGAGATGGTGCACCGTCACCTGCTCCACCGGGAGCCCGACCACGTCGGCCAGGGAGCGGCGGAGGAAGCCGATGCCCTGGCTGTGGGACCACACGGTGAGCCCGCCGTCGGTGGCCAGGGCCACGGCGGCGGACGGGCCGATGGAGGCGTGGAGGAGGAAGGGCTTGGTGTAGCGGGCAGCCAGCGTACGGGCGGCGCCCTCCCCGGGGTCGGGGCGCGGACCGGGGGGCCGGTCCTGGGCGATGCCGCCGACCACCGGGTACGTGGCCACCACGTGGGCTTCCAGGTAGTCGGGCCGGGCCGGGTCCTCGGGGAACGGGGTGCCGCCCTGCCAGCGGAGGATCGAGGCCAGCTCGTCCGCCGCCGCTGCCGCCTCCCCCTCAGTGCCGGCCACCACGGCCACGAAGTCGCCCCGGCGCACGACGCGGGCACCGGCCACCGTGCCGGGGGGTGCCTGGGCCAGGCGGGCGTCGCCCCGGCGCGGCCGCACCACCCGGGCGAAGCACATGCCGTCGAGGCGAAGGTCGGGCACGAAGGCCGGCTCGCCGCCGATCTTGCCGGCCAGGTCCAGCCTCCGCATCCCCCGCCCGACGAAGCGGTGCTCGGCCGGGGCCCGGAGCGGGCCCGGCTCGCGCACCTGCCGGCAGAAGGGGCCATCGGCGGCCAGGTCCCAGTAGGTGGCGGTCCGGCCGTCCGGGGCGCGCACGGTGCCGCCGACCGTCGCCAGCTCGCCGGCGACGACCCCCAGGCGACCGGCGGCCCGCTCCACCAGGAGCCGGCGCACGTGGGCGCACGCCTGGCGCACGGCGACACCGCTCTGCTCGACCGAACGGCTGCCGGCGGTGAAGCCCTCCTCGGGCCCGCTGGCCGTGGTGGCCGGCACGACGTCCACCAGCGACGGGTCGAGGTCCAGCTCCTCGGCGGCCAGCAGGGCGAGGGCGGTGCGGATCCCCTGGCCGAGCTCCGCCTTCCCGGTGCGGATCCGCACCCGCCCGGGGACCGAGAGCTCGACCCACCGGTCGAGGTCAGGATGGTCGAACAGCGAGCCCAGCGATCGCCGGCGCGGATCGCCCGCCGTCTCGACCCGGCGGCCGTCCTCGGTGAAGGCCGACGCCGCGGCGCCGGCGTGGGCCGTATCGGGCCCGGTCGTCCCCGGTGGGCGAGACGGGTCCGAGACCGCGGTCACCGGACCACCTCCCGGTCGAGCAGCCGCCGGGCCACGGCCAGGATCCGGGGATGGGAGCCGCAGCGGCACAGGTGGCCGTCCAGAGCCCGGAGGGCTTCGTCCCAGGTCACCGGTGCTCTGGTGACCAGCCACGTCAGGGTGACGGCGATCCCGGGCAGGCAGTAGCCGCACTGGCCGGCGTTGGCTTCGACCAGGGCGTCGATCACCCGGCGTCCCTCGGGCTGCTCCCGCAGGGCCTCGAGGGTCGTCACCTGGGCGCCGGCCACGTCACGAACCGGCAGGCGGCACGAGGGCCGGGCCACCCCGTCCACCATGACCGTGCACGCCCCGCACTGCTCGAGCCCGCAGCCGTACTTGGCTGCCAGCAGGCCGAGCTGGTCGCGCAGGGTCCACAGCAGCGGGGTGGCGGCGGCGTCGACCCGGCAGGGCCGGCCGTTCACCACGAGATCCACCACGAGATCCCTGCCTACTCGACCGGGCGGATCCTGACCAGTCGGTTCGAGGCCGACCGGACGGAGCGGCGGCGGCGGCGGCGGAGATCGAGCTTCATTTGCAGAGAGACAGGGTCATAAAGCCAGCAATTACGCGGCACCGAGGGTGATCGTGGCGTAGATGCGGTACCAGCCTGGTACCGTCGGGCCGTGTCCAGCTCGTGGCTGCCGGGGGCGCGACGTGGAGGCCGCCGCGCCCGGGTCCGGGTCGCCACGCTCGGCATCCTCCTCCTCGTCCTCCTTCCGGTGCCGCTGCCCGCCCCGGACGGCGTGGCGGCGGCGGCGGGAGGTGGTGCGGCGCGCCCGGGGGGCTCGGGACCGGTCGACGTCCTCTACGCCGGCTCCCTCCTCACCCTCGTCCGGGGCGACGTCGCCCCCGCCTTCCACGCCGCCACCGGGTACACCCTGACAGGGGTGGCCGCCGGCTCGAAGGCCCTGGCCGCCGACATCGGCGGCGGGCTGCAGCGGGCCGACGTCTTCGTCAGCGCTGCCCCGTCGGTCGACCGGTCGCTCGAGGGGCGTGCCGGCGGCGGCTGGGTGTCGTGGTACGCCACCTTCGCCTCGTCGCCGCTCGTCCTCGCCTACGACCGCCGCAGCCCCTTCGCCGCCCAGCTCCGGCGGCGGCCGTGGTACCGGGTGGTCACCGAGCCGGGCTTCCGGCTCGGCCGGACCGACCCGACCGTCGACCCCAAGGGGGCGCTGGCCGTCACCGCTCTCGACCGGGCGGCCCGCACGGAGCACGATCCTGCCCTGCGCTCCCTCACCAGCTCGACCGCCGGCGTGTTCCCCGAGCAGACGCTGGTGGGGAGGCTGCAGTCGGGGCAGCTGGACGCCGGTTTCTTCTACGGGGTGGAGGCGGCGGCGGCCCGCCTGCCGACCGTGCCTCTGGCCGGGGTCCACTTGGCCGGGCGCTATACGGTCACGGTGGTGAACCGGGCCCCCCACCCGGCGGCGGCCCGGGCCCTCGTCGCCTGGCTCCTGGGGCGGCACGGCCGGAAGACCATGAAGAAGAACGGCCTGGTGCCGGTGGTCCCGCCGCGGTTGTCCGGGGACCGGGCGGCCGTCCCGCCGTCCCTCCGGAAGGTCCTGCGGTAGTGGCGGCCCTGGCGGCGGCGGTGCCCCCGTCGCCCTTGCCCCCGGGACGGGCGGCGCCGTCGGGGGGGCCGGCCAGGCCGCCCGCCCGCCCGCTGCGGTGGCTCGGCGGGGTGGCCCTCCTCTACCTCACCGTGCCGATCGTGGCCTTCGCCGTTCGCCTGGCCGCCACCGGGCAGCGCGGGTTCCACGACCCGGGGATCTTCGAGGCTCTCGGGGTGTCCGTCGAGTGCGCCACCATCTCCGCCGCCCTCATCGCCACCTTCGGCGTCCCGCTGGCCTTCGTCCTGGCCCGGTCCCGCAGCCGCCTGGGGTCGGTGGTGGGCGTCGTGGTGCAGCTGCCGCTGGCCGTCCCTCCGGTCATGGGCGGCATCCTCCTCGTCTACCTGGTGGGCCCGTACACGTTCCTGGGCCGCCTCTTCGGCGGGCACCTGACCGATTCGCTCGCCGGCATCGTCCTGGCCCAGACGTTCGTAGCGGCGCCGTTCCTCGTGGTGGCGGCCCGATCGGCGTTCGCCTCGATCGACCCGGGACTGACGGACGTGGCGGCGACCCTCGGGCACGGCGAGGTGGGACGTTTCCTCCGGGTGGCGGTGCCCGTCGCCGCCCCCGGCATCTGGGCCGGCCTGGCCCTGTCGTGGCTGCGGGCGTTCGGCGAGTACGGGGCCACCGTGGTCCTGGCCTACCATCCGACGTCGCTGCCGGTGGACACGTTCACCGAGTTCAGCGCCGGGGGACTTCCGGGCACCATGGCTCCCACCGCCCTGGCGCTGGGCGTGGCGGTGGTGGCGGTGACGGTGCTGGGTGCGATGGCGGCGACCGGTCCGGGATTGGGTGGCCGGCACCGGGCCGTTGCCGCGCTCCGGGGGCGGTTCCGGGGGCGGTTCCGGGTCGCCGCTACGGTCGGGAGGGGGCTCCGGGGGTGGCAGCCGGCGCCGGACACCCCGGCCACAAGGAGAGACCGGATCCCGCAACCGGGTGGGCCGGTGACCGTCGGCTTCGACGTCGACCACCGGCTGGGCACCTTCCGTCTGACCGTCGCCCACCGCCCCCGGAGCGCCCGGCTGGCCGTGCTCGGGCCATCGGGGTCCGGGAAGTCGGCGCTCCTCCGCTGCCTCGTCGGCCTGTACGGGGCGGGGCCGGGGCCGGTCTGGTACGGCCGGCGACCGGTGGTCGACGTGCCCGTCGAGCGGCGTCGCGTGGGTTACGTTCCCCAGGCCTTCGGGCTCTTCCCGCACCTCACGGTGGCCGAGCACCTCTCCCTGGCTACCGACGCCCAGCCGGAGATGGCCGCGTCGTGGCTGCAGCGCCTGCACATCGACGGGCTGGAGGAGCGGCTGCCGCACGAGCTGTCAGGGGGCCAGCGCCAGCGGGTGGCGCTGGCCCAGGCGCTCTCCCGGTCCCCCGATCTGCTGGTGCTCGACGAGCCGTTCTCCGCTCTCGACGCCCCGGTGCGCCACGAGCTTCGGCGCGAGCTGCGCAGCCTCCAGCGCCAGACCGGCATCGCCACCGTGCTGGTCACCCACGATCCGGAGGAGGCGGCGTTGCTGGCCGACGAGGTTGTCGTGCTCTCGGAGGGGAGGGCGCTGCAGGACGGCATCACCCGGGACGTTTTCCGCCGCCCGGCCACGCCGGACGTCGCCCGCCTGCTGGGCGTCCACAACCTGTGCCGGGGCGTGGTCGCCGGTCCCGGACAGATCAGCGCCGGCGGCGCCCCGATCGCCGCCGACACCGGGCAGCTGGCTGCCGGCACCCGGGTGCTGTGGAGCGTCCGGCGGGAACAGGTGATCGTGCGGCCGGCCGGGGACGGCACGAGCCCCGAGCGGGCGGGCGCGCCGCCCGAGGCGACCTCGGCCTGGCTCGCCGGTGTGGTCACCGACGTGGCTGACGTCGGAGCGGCCGTCGAGGTCCTGGTGGAGGTGGGGCCTGGTCTCGTGCTGCAGTCCCGGCTCCCCGACGCCCCCACACTGGCGACCGGCATGCGGTGCCGGGTCGAGGTCCCGGGCCATGCGGTGTCGGTGTGGGCTGACGTTGCCGACCCGGTCGGGGCGAGAGCGGGCTCGGCGCCGGCAGGGTCGGTGGGTTGACGTCGGTGGTGAGTGGGTGATCGGCGTTACGCCGAGCACGCCGCCCGTCCGGGTCAGTCGTCGCGCGCCAGTTCGATGCTGACGTTGGTGGACTTGACCACGGCGTCGGCGACCATCCCGGGCTCCAGGCCGAGCTCGTCGGCGGCCTCGCGGGTGATCAGCGCCACGAGGCGGTACGGGCCGGCCTGGAGCTCCACCTGGGCCGCCACCCCGTCTCTGGACACACGGGTCACGATGCCGGGGAGGCGGTTACGGAGTGACTGGCGGGTGCTGCGCTGCCGGTCCTGCTGACCGGCCCGCTCGATCGCCAGCCTGGCCAGGTCCGGCCCGTCCACGTAACGGTGCCCGCCCGGCCCGGTGGCTGCCTTCACCTTGCCGGCGTCGGCCCATCGGCGCATGGTGTCGGGGCTGACGCCGAGGAGCTTGGCGGCCCGGCTGACCCGGTAGGCGGGCATCCCCCACGGTACCGCCCGTGGCGCCGGCCCCCACTCCGAATTCGGGTTCCGCCGCAGCGTGGCGGGCGGGCGCAGGCGCTCAGCGGTGGCGGGCGAACCGGAGGGCAGCTACTCAGCGGTGGGGGGCGAACCGGAGGGCAGCTGCTCAGCGGCGGCGGGCGGACCGGAGGGCAGCTGCTCAGCGGCGGCGGGCGGCGCCGGCGGCGCGGATCTCAGGGTGGCAGCGCTCCAGGCGACGGAGGTCGGCAATCGTGTCGACGTCGTCGGGATCTCCCTCGCAGGCCACGTCGTGGACCAGATCGGGTCGGCGCCCCATGAGCGCCCGGGCCCCGACGTCGTCGCCGTCGCCGGTCAAGAGCGGCCACACGGAGCGATCGAGCCGGACCGGGTTACGCCGCCGGCCCCCGTAGGTGGCGGCGACAATGGGGGCGGCGCCGGCCGTCGCCACCGCTCGCCAGGCCGACGAGGGGACGAGCGGCTGGTCGCCCAGGCCGACGACGGCAGCCCGGCACCGCTGCCGGCGGCACCACCCCAATGCCACCCGCAGCGAAGACGCCTGGCCCTGTTCCCAGTCCTCGTTCACGACAACGGTGACTGGCGCGGCCGGTACGGGCCGGTCGCCGGGGCTCGCTCCCGACCTCGCCGACGAGACGAGGTCGTCGAAGGCCGGCCGGAGGTCGACGGCGCCGGAGACCACCAGTACGCGATCGAGCCCGGCTCCGGCGGCCGCCTCGACCGACCATGACACCAACGGCCGGCCGCCGAACGGGGCGAGCAGCTTGGGAGACGCGCCGTCGAACCGGCGACCGCCACCGGCGGCCAGGACGACCGCCACGATGCCCGTGGTTCGTCCAGCGGCGGCTGGGGCGTCCCCGTCCGACCCTGGGGCCCCGTCGGTCATCACGACCCTGGGGCCCCGTCCGTCGTCACGACCCCGCGGCCCCGTCCGTCATGAGGCACGAGGACCGACCGTCGAGGACGGACCATCGACGGCGGGCACGGTGACGGGTCCGGGGTCGACGAGAGCTCGCCGGTCGTCGGAGTGGGATCGACGAGAGCTCGCCGGTCGTCGGAGCCGGGTCGTCGGAGCCGGGACGTCGGGAGGGGTAGCGGATCGTTCACCTCGCCGGTCGGGCCAAGGCCGCCGGGCCGGTCACCACGACCTCGACCCATTGGCCGGCCGACACCCCCTCGCCGTCCGGGACCAGGGCCAGGC
>JBOGGE010000209.1:0-3521 GCA_050743865.1 Acidimicrobiales bacterium | reverse complement strand
CTAGGTCAGGTTGTCGCCGCCGAAGATCTCCGACACCGAGGTGTCCTCGAACACGGCGTCGATGGCGTCGCCGATGATCTTGGCCACCGACAGGACCTCGAGCTTGTCCGGCACCCGGTCCTCGGGCACCGGCAACGTGTCGGTCACCACCACCCGGGACACCGGAGAGGCCTTGAGCCGGTCGGCCGCCGGGTCCGAGAGCAGGGCGTGGGTGGCCATGGCCCAGATGTCGGCCGCCCCGGCGTCGGCCAGGAGCTCGGCCGCGGCGCAGATGGTGCCGGCGGTGTCGATCATGTCGTCGATGAGCACGCAGTGCCGGCCTTCGACATCGCCCACCACGTGGCGGGCCTCGACCTGGTTGGCCGTCCCCCGGGGCCGCGTCTTGTGCACCAGGGCCAGGGCGGTCCCCATGTGCTGGCTGTAGCGCTCGGCCACCTTCACCCGGCCGGCGTCGGGGGCCACCACCACCAGGTCGGCCACGCTCCCCTCGACGTGCTCCCGGAGGTACGCCTCGAGCACCGGGGCTGCCGTCAGGTGGTCGAAGGGGACGTCGAAGAACCCCTGGATCTGTCCCGAGTGCAGGTCGACGCTCACCACCCGGTCGGCGCCAGCGGCCGACAGCAGGTCGGCCACCAGCTTGGCGGTGATCGGCTCCCGGCCGGTGGACTTGCGGTCCTGGCGGGAGTAGCCGTAGTAGGGGCAGACGGCGGTGATCCGCTTGGCCGACGCCCGCTTGGCGGCGTCGATCATGATGAGCTGCTCCATCACCGAGTCGTTGACCGGGCCGCAATGGGTCTGCACGATGAACACGTCGCAGCCTCGGATGGAGATGTCGTAGCGGCAGTGGATCTCGCCGTTGGCGAACTCCCGCAGGTTGGCCTCGCCCAGCCGCACGCCCAGGTGGGCGGCGATCTGCTCGGCCAGGACCGGGTGCGACCTCCCCGAGACCAGCTCCAAGCGCCGCCGCGGGATCAGCTCCACGGCCCGAACGCTACCCGCTGGCGCCTGGCCCCGCCCACGGGCCCGGGTCCGGGTGCGGACCGGCACGACCCCCGCCCCGGGGCGCCCGCCGGGCCCTCAGTCCCGGGCCGCATCCTGGACGCTGAACGGCGGTACGACGGCCCCGTCGGGCACCGCCGCACCCGGGCCCAGCACGGCGAAGGGGCCGACCACGGCGCCGGCGCCGATGGAGGCCCCGGTGCACACGCTGTTGCGGACCTCGGCCCCTTCCCCGACCCGCGTGTCCACCAGGGTGGTAGCCGGCCCGATCTCCGCCCCCCGCTCGACGGAGCATCCCCCCCGCAGGATGACCCCGGGCAGCAGCGCCACGTCGGGCGCCAACTCGACCCCGGCATCCACATAAGTGTGCTCAGGGTCCCACATGGTGACCCCGCGTCGCATCCACCGCTCGTTGATCCGGTCGCGCAGCTCGGCCTCGGCCGCCGCCAGCTGGGCACGGTCGTTGACCCCGGCCGCCTCCATCGGGTCGGCCACGGGGAAGGCGTCGACCGGGTACCCGGCCTGGTGGAGCACGGCGACCACGTCGGTCAGGTAGTACTCGCCCTGCTCATTGGAGGGCTGGAGGCGCCGCAGGGCCGGGGCGAGCACGGCGCGGCGGAAGCAGTACACCGAGGTGTTGACCTCGGTGATGGACCGCTCCTCGCCGACGGCGTCACTGTCCTCCACCACCCGGAGCACCTTGCCGTCGCCGTCCCGGACCACCCGGCCGTAGCCGCCGGCGTCGGGGAGGTTGGCCACCAGCAGCGTGGCCCCGGCATCCCGCTGGCGGTGATGGCGCACCAGCGCCGCCAGGGTGGGTGGCCGCAAGAGCGGGGTGTCGCCCGGCAGCACCACCACGTCGCCGTCGCCGGCCCCGGACCCGCCCGGTTCGTCGAGGAGCCCGGTCAGTCCGACGGCGGTGGCGTCGCCGGTCCCCCGTTGCTCGGCCTGCTCCACCAGCTCCACGTCGAGGGAGCTCGGGGCGTGGTCGGCCAGGGTCTTGCCGACCCACTCTCCCCGGTGCCCCACCACCACCGCCACCCGGTCGACCTCCAGCTCGGCCAGCGCGTCGAGGACGTGGAGGACCATCGGACGACCGCACAGCCGGTGGAGGGGCTTCGGGCGGTGCGACCGCATCCGGGTGCCCTCCCCGGCGGCCAGGACGATGGCGGAGAGCGGGCGGCTCGTCATGGCGCCATTCTTCCGTGCCGGCGGGGTCCCTGAGCACCGGGGTCGGGATCGGGTGCACCACCGGGGTCGGGATCGGGTGCACCGGGGCCCGGTCCCCCGGGGTGGCGGCCGGTGCCAGATGTGCCACACGGCGCCGGCCGGCGCGACGAGAGCTCAGACGGTCCCGTCGTCCGTTGCCGCCTTGGGCGGGTGTGCCGGGGCGGTGGGAACCGAGGGAAGCGCCGGACGCTGCCACCTGCCGCGCCCAGGAGGATCGGCGGCTTGGGCACTCGCCTCGGGAACCTGGCGATGGTGCCGGCGCGAACCCCACTGCTTGGGGGGATCACGCCATGAGAGGTCAGCCAGGTAGCGATTGTATGCTTCCAGCTCCTCGTCGACGAGCACCTCCACTGCGAGGACCCGGGCGTCGATCGTCGATCCACCATGGTTGTCGAGACCATGCTCCACACCACCGAGCTCGGACTGGGCTCGAGCCAGGCCGACCTTCCGGGGTTCGTCGGGCTCGGTGCTGACCCGTGCGTAGGCCAGCTTCTGCTCGTGCGATTCCAGGGCACCGGGCCGAGCATGCGACAGCGAGGGCAGCCGGGCAGCTTCGATGCTGGCCTTGATCACCTCGTGCGAGAGCGCCTTGTCCGTGGCCCAGCCTGGGACCTGGTGGAGTGGCGTCCCCGACTTATCGGCGGCAGCCCATTGCCTGGCAGCCCAGAGCCTGTCGAACGGCGTGCTCTCGTCGTGGATCAACCTCCACCACATGTAGACGCCAAAGACCGCGAAGAAGGGCCATTCGATCGTGTACGCCCAGCTCAGATCGTTGCCACCGACGGCGGCGTGGTACTGCCACCACCCCGCCAAGAGAAAAGCCGGGACGAGGACCAGCGTCAGCACGTGGAGCCCGATGCAGCGCCACGTGAAGTACTTGCGCATACCTCATCGACGGTAGTACCGACCGTCCCCCCGGACAACGCGCCCGGGGATTGACCAAGACGTGCGCCCGGGCGGGCCCCCCAGGGGAGCCGAGCCGCCGCACGAGCGAGGCATTGGCGTCGTACGTCGGGCGGGAGCCGGATCGGCCAACCGCCGAGGGCGTGGCGCGCGAGGGGACGGCCGACGCCACGAAGGGAATGCCGCGCTGGCGCAAGCGGCGGGCGCGTCGGCCTTCGCTTCGCCGGGTAGGCCCACGAGACGCCGCTGGCCTACCGGTACGGCCGGTCAGCGGGCTTGGGACGATAAGGTGCCCGAGGGGGCTCGCGGAGACGTGCCGGCCGCCCTCCTGGCGTGCTGACTCAGCAGGCGCGTGCTGACCCATCAGGCCCAGGAGCGGACGCTGATGC
>JBOGGE010000208.1:0-23682 GCA_050743865.1 Acidimicrobiales bacterium | reverse complement strand
AAGCGGAACTCGACCACGTCGCCGTCGGCCATGACGTAGTCCTTCCCCTCGATGCGGGCCTTCCCGGCGGCCCGGGCGGCGGCCACGGATCCGGCCGCCATCAGCTCGTCGAAGCTCACCACCTCGGCCTTCACGAAGCCGCGCTGGAAGTCGGTGTGGATGGTGCCGGCCGCCTCGGGGGCGGTGGCGCCGATCGGGATGGTCCACGCCCGCGCCTCCTTGGGCCCGGCCGTGAGGAAGGTGTGGAGCCCCAGTGCCCGGAACCCCACGTGCACCAGCGATTCGAGGCCCGACTGCTGCTGCCCGTAGCCGGCCAGCAGCTCGGCAGCGTCGGAGGGGTCGAGGGCGGCCACCTCGGCCTCGATCTGGGCGCACAGCACCACCGACTCCGCCGGAGCCACCAGGGCCCCGAGGCGCTCGGCCACGGCCGGGTCGCCCAGCTGGTCCTCGGCCACGTTCCACACGTACACGAACGGCTTGGCCGTGAGCAGGTGGAGGTCGGCCAGCGGGGCGGTGTCCAGCTCGCCGGCGGCGGCGGCCGAGACCGGGCGGCCGTCGTCCAGCACGGCGCGGGCGGCCTCGACGGCCGAGAGCAGCGGAGCGAGCTCCTTGCGCATCCGGGCCTCGCGGGACAGCTTGGCCAGGCGGTTGTCGACCGTCTGGAGGTCGGCCAGCACCAGCTCGGTGTTGACGGTGGCCACGTCGGCGGCCGGGTCCACCGCCCCTTCCACGTGGACCACGTCGTCGTCCTCGAACACCCGGACCACCTGGCAGACGGCATCGGTCTCGCGGATGGCGCCCAGGAAACGGTTGCCCAGCCCTTCCCCCTCCGACGCCCCCCGCACGAGCCCGGCGATGTCGACGAACGTCACGCTGGCCGGCACCACCCGCTGGCTGTCGTAGAGGGAGGCCAGGCGGGCCAGGCGGGGGTCGGGGACGGCCACCACCCCGACGTTGGCGTCGATGGTGGCGAAGGGGTAGTTGGCCGCCAGCACCTCGTTGCGGGTGAGGGCGTTGAAGAGGGTCGACTTGCCCACGTTGGGCAGGCCCACGATGCCGATCGACAGGCTCACGGCCGGCTCACCCGGCCAGCCCCGCCTCCCCGGCCAGCCCCGCCTCCCCGGCCAGCCGGCGCAGGTCGGCCTCGGGCCGGGCCCCCAGGTGGCCGATGACCTCGCCGGCGCAGAGCGCCCCCAGCCGGGCGCACGCCTCGGGCCCCGCCCCGTGCGTCAGCCCGTAGAGGAAGCCGGCGGCGTAGAGGTCCCCCGCCCCGGTGGTGTCGACCACCCGGTCCACGGGCAGGGCCGGGACCTCGACCGGGCCGCGCTGGGTGACGACGACCGACCCTTCGGCCCCCCGGGTCACGGCCACCAGCAGGCCGGTCTCCCCGGCCGCCGACAGGGCGGCGCCGAGCGAGCCGGCGTCGAACAGCCGGGTCACCTCCTCCTCGTTGCCGAACAGCACGTCGACGTCGCTGCGGAGCAGCTCGAGCAGGTCCCGCCGGTGGCGTTCGACGCAGAACGGGTCCGACAGCGACAGGGCCACCGACCCGTCGTGCCCGTGGGCGATCCCGACGGCCCGGCGCATGGCCTCCTTGGCCGGCGGCAGGTCCCACAGGTAACCCTCCAGGTAGACGATGCCGGCCCGGGCCACCAGGTCGTCCGGCACGTCGCCGGGGACGATGGTGGTGGCCACGCCGAGGTGGGTGGCCATGGTGCGCTCGGCGTCGCCCGTCACCAGCACCAGGCACCTCCCGGTCCCCCCGTCCGGCCCGCCGGCCTCGGCGCCGGGGCTCCCGTCGGCGACCACCGGCACGTACGCCACCCCCGCCGCCCGGATGTCGTGGACGAAGACCCGCCCCAGTGCGTCGTCGGCCACCTTCCCGACGAAGCCGGCGGCGCCCCCCAGGGCGGCCACCCCGGCCATGGTGTTGGCGGCCGAGCCGCCCGACACCTCTACCGTCGGGCCCATGGCCGAGTAGATGGCCTCGGCCTGGGCCAGGTCGACCAGCGACATCGAGCCGCGGGCCAGGCCGGCCGCCACCACCTCCTCCTCGCTGGCCCGGCACAGCACGTCGACCAGCGGGGACCCGATGCCCACCACGTCGAGAGGCCCGCCCCCCACGTCGTGCGGCCCGCCCCCCCCGGGCGGTGCGGGGTCGGTCAGCCAGCTCGGGTCGTCGGGCACGGAGGGAGGGTACCCGCCAACCGGGACCTCGCCGGCACCGCCGGCCCCGCGCTCCCCGAAGGCACCCAGTCAAGCGGGACGCCGCGACTGACGACAATTCCGGCAGGCGGGCAAGACGACGACGGTGCCGGGCGGATCGCCACGGCCGGATCGTGCCGGCCGACGTGGGTCGCCGCACGGCACCGCCCGGTCGGCGGGCGGCGGGCAGGTGAGGGGACCATGGACGTCGTTCGGGACGGCGAGGCCGAGGAGAGCGCGTTCACGAGCGGCCTGTGGATCTACCGGGACGGCTTTGCGCCGGGGACGGAGACTGTCCGGGCCCGAGTGGCCGACGCCCTGGTGGAGCGGGTCGGCGAGGTGGTCTCGGACGTCCTGGCCGCCATCGTCGAGGAGGGCGAGGACTACGAGAAGGTGACGCCCGACGCCCGACGGGTGCTCGACGGGCTGGCCCGGGTCGCCGGCCAGGGAACGCTGCTCCTCGCCGGGTGGATCCGGACCGGCGTCCCGCCCGGCGAGGGCGACTTCCGGCACCACGGGATCGACGACGATGGCTACCTGCCGACCAGCGTCACCGGCCGGGTCATCCGCATGGTCCGAAGCAGCCTGGCGTACGCCGACACCATCAAGCGCATCCTTCACCGAGAGGTGGCCCGGGCCGGCGGCTCCGAGGCCATGTTCTGGGCGCTGGCGGCAGGGGCAGACCTCGGGTCGCGCCGGACCCTCCTCAACACCGCCGGCGTGTACGACCAGCGAGCCCTCGACACCGAGCGGGCCTTGGCCCACAAGGAGGCCCAGCTCGAGTACCAGGCGCTCCACGACCCGCTGACCGGCCTGGCCAACCGGGCCCTCCTGTTCGACCGGCTCGACCAGGCGTGCGAGCGGCAGCACCGCCATCCCGACCAGGGAGGCCTGGGGGTGATCTTCATCGACCTCGACGACTTCAAGCTGGTCAACGACGAGCACGGCCACACGGCTGGCGACGTGGTGCTGCGCGAGCAAGCGCACCGCCTGCAGGCCAGCGTACGCCCGGAGGACACCGTCGCCCGGCTGGGCGGCGACGAGTTCGTCGTGATGTGCGAGTCGGTGCCGGATCCCGCCTGGGCCGACGCCATGGTGCGCCGTATCAGCGACGGGTTGACGCCGCCGGTCGAGGTCGAGGGCCGGAGGATGGCCGTCACCGCCAGCATGGGGTCCGCCGTCGCCTTCCCGCCCCACTGCGAGGTGGAGGGCCTGGTGAGGAAGGCCGACGACGCCATGTACGAGGCCAAGCGGCGGGCCAAGCACCGGCGGGCGGCGGCGGGCGGCGGGCGTCACGGCGCCAAAGGTGACAGACTGTCACCGCCACGGCCGCTCGCCCGTACCGGCCGGAGGCGGGGAGCATTGCCATGGTCTATGCCGCCGGACGCGTCGTGCTCGACGCCGACAGTCATGTAATGGAGCTGGCCGACTTCCTGGACGAGTTCCTCGAACCCGAGCAGGCGGCGCGGCTCCGCCGGACCCAGATGGCGGCGCTGGAGGGGGTGCTGGCCGACGCCGTGCGCCTGGCCGAGACCCGCCGGCAGGACCCGGCGGCGGCGGCCGAAGCCGAGAGCCGCCTGCTCACCGACAAGGGCTGGCAGGCGATGGGCGGGTTCGACCCGGTCGAGCGCAGCCGGGTGCTCGACCTCCTCGGGTTCGAAGGCCAGCTGGTGTTCGCCACCTTCGCCAGCGCCATGTTCGTGGGCCGGGACCTCGACCGCTACTACGCCGGCGCTTCGGCCCAGAACCGGGCGATGGCCAAGTTCTGCGCCGCCGATGACCGGCTCCTCCCGGTGGCGCTCGTCCCGCTCGACGACCCCGACCGGGCGGTGTCCCTGACCGAGGAGGCGATCGGTGCCGGGTGCGCCGCCGTCATGGTGCCCTCGACGGCGGCCGGCGAGCGGGCCCCCTCCCACCCCGACCTGGACGGCTTCTGGGGCACCCTCGAGCGCGCCGGGGTGCCGTTCGTGCTGCACGTGGGCGGCGGCGGGCGCCTCCTCGACCCGGCCTTCCACAACAACGCCATGCCCGTCACCGACCATCTCGGCGGCGGGGAGAACGTCCGGGCCAAGGACTACCTCGCCATCCACCACTCCCCCGAGGTCTTCCTGGGGACGCTCGTGCTCGACGGCCTCTTCGACCGTTTCCCCGGCTTGCGGGGTGGCTGCATCGAGCAGGGTGCGGGGTGGGTGGTCTCCTGGCTGCGGCACCTCGACCACGCCCAACGGGCCTTCGCCCGTACCGAGGAGCCGCTGCGCCGCCTGGCCGCGCCGCCGTCGGAGTACGTGCGGCGTCATCTCAAGTTCACGCCGTTCCCCGGCGAGCCGGTCGGCTGGATGATCGAGGAGGCCGGCCCGGAGCTGTTCATGTTCTCGACCGACTACCCGCACCCCGAGGGCGGCCGCGACCCGATGGCGAAATTCGAGGCAACCCTCGACGGCGTCGGCGCCGGCGACCGGGCTCGGTTCTACGCCGGCAACATGGCCGAGCTGCTGGGCATCGACGCCCCTGGCCCCGCAGCCGGGCCCGCCAGCCGCTCGGCGCCGACCATGGGGGGCGGCCCGGACCGCTGAGCACGCCGGCTTCACCGGGGCGGGGCGCGACGGCGGCGTGACCCGACTAAGCTTAGTCCTGTGTTCGTCAACACCCACGACGCCAAGACGCACCTCTCCCGCCTCATCGATCGGGCGGTGGCCGGGGAGGAGATCGTCATCGGGCGCGCCGGGCGTCCGCTCGTGCGGATGGTTCCCTACGTCGAGCGGTCGGAGCCGCGCCTCCCGGGCTCCATGGCCGGCCGGATCGCCGTCGCACCGGACTTCGACGAGACTCCCGAGTGGCTCCTCGACTCGTTCGAAGGGGCCAGGGGCGGTGCATGAGCCAACGGCTCCTCCTCGACACCCACCCGCTGCTCTGGTGGCTCTCCGCTGAGGCGATCGCCGGCGAGGCGGGCGACGCCATCGCCGACCCCTCGAGCGTCGTGGCGGTCAGCGCCGCTTCCATCTGGGAGATCACGATCAAGCGCCAGATCGGCAAGCTGCGCTTCGAGGGCTCGCCGGCCGACGAGGTGCGCGCCGCCGGTTTCGAGCACCTGCCGATCACGGCCGCCCACGCCGAGCTGGCCGGCGACCTTCCCCTCCACCACCGGGATCCGTTCGACCGGATGCTCGTCGCACAGGCGCAGGCGGAGGGGCTGACCCTGGTGAGCGGTGATCCGGCGTTCGACCTCTACGACGTCCGCCTCCTTCGTTGCTGAGAGGGGTGCCGCCCACCCCGCCACTCACCGACTCCCGGCGGGCCTTCTTGTGCCGGGACCGGGCGCGCTCCAGCTGACGGTGTGGTCGCCGGCCGGGAGCCGGACCGCCACGGTGCCGTCGCCGCCGGCCAGCCCCGCCGGGTGGTGGTCGACGACGAGGGCGGTTCCCGGAGCCAGCTGGGCCAGGGTCAGGACGAGCGGGCCGTCGGCCGAGACGTTTCCGCTCCCGGTCGTGCCGGGGGGAAAGCCGGCTGTGGCCGTCTCCAGGGTGGCGGCAGCGACGTCGGTGAACGCGGCCACCAGGGTCGGCACCGGCACCGGGGTGGCGCCCAGGACCCACTGCAGGGTCGAGGTCGTGCGCGGCGTCGGCTGGGCGGCCGGTTCGGCCGAGGTCGTGCGCTCGACGGTGACGGCCGGCTCCGGCCGCTCCCCGGAGGAGGCATGCACGCTGGCCAGCTGGCCGGCGGCACTGCCGGCGGACTGGAGCCCCTGGACCCAGTAGTCGCCGGTGGGGCCGATCCCGAGGTCCGGCTGGTCCTCGACCGGGTACCAGGTGAAGTCGACGCTGCCGGGATCAACGGCCACGGTCGGGGAACCGATCGCCCGGTACTCGGAACGGAACCCGTCCTGGGTGGCGTTGACCAGGTGGTCCTCGGCCGGGTAGAGCTCGAACACGTTGCGCAGGCCGTCCTGGTCGAACAGCTGGACCTGCTGGACGGCGCCGGTGACGGGCACCAGCTCGTCGGCCACTCCCTGCTCGATCACGTACGGCAGCCAGCGGGCGTTCCCGACCAACGGCCCGGTGTCACCGGCGACCGTGCACTCGCCCCCGCCGGCGTCGGCGTCGGCGCCCTGGACGACCCGGATCCCACAGACCGGCGGTGCCGAGAGCGCCACGGCCCCGGCGAACAGGTCGGGGTACTCGAGGCCGAGCTGGTAGGTCCCGTAGCCGCCCATGGAGAAGCCGGAGAGCACCGTCCGGGACGGGTCGAGCGAGTAGCTGGCAGCCACCGCGTGCCACGTCTGCCAGAAGTCGACCTCGGCGTACCCCTGGTACCAGCCGGCCAGGCCGCGGCTCTCGGGGGTGACGCAGATCGAGCCCCGCTCCTCGCACGCCTCCTGGATCTGGCGGGGATCGAGCACGGCGTACTGGTTCAGGTTGACGTCGAGCGAGTGCAGCAGGAAGGTCAGTGGCGCCGGCTGGGTCGGCTGGTAGCCGGTCGGCACGTAGATGCCGTACGGCTGCGCCCGCCCGAGCAGGTTGGGCTCCACCTGTGTGCTGGTCGCCGACACCCCCGGGCCGAAGTCCTGGGTGGAGACGTACCAGCGATCGGTCCAGCCGGTCGGCCGGGGCGACGGGGTCGTGGTGCCGGCGGCCAGGGCCGACCAGTCGACGGTGGCGGCGAAGGGGGCCACGGTCCCAGCCGCCAGGGCGGTCGCCTGCGCGCCGTCCATCCAGAAGTTGTCGTCGGTGATCACCCCCGAGGCGCTGCCCAGCGCGGTGGCGGCGCTGGTGGCACCGGCCGGGTCGGGGCCACCGGCGGGGTTGAGCTGCGGCGCCTCCTGCTGGTAGGTGCGAAACCCGACGTCGTACACGTTGGGCTGCCCCGGTGCGGCGCCGTCGGCGGCCGGGACGGCGGCGAACCCGTCGTCTGCCGAGTTGGCCAGGCCGGCGACGAGCCGCACCTGCCAGGTCCCCGACGGCTGGAGCACCTGGTCGGGGAGGCTGACGATGAACGCCGCCGCCGCCGTGTCGACGCTGAGCGTGCCGCCCAGGTCGCCGACGGGGGTCGCCGTGCCGGCCGTCCCCACCAGCCAGGCGCCGGTGCCCGAGACGACCAGGAAGTCCTGCGCGGCCGGCGCGCTGATCCCGGCGCCGGCTGGCCACGTCGAGGCGGCGGGGCCCGACCCGGTGCCCAGTCCCCACTCGGCAACGGGGACCCGGGGATCGGCCAGGGTCGTCCAGTCCACCCGCCACCAGGTGCGGCCCCGGGCGACCCCGACGGCGGCGCCGAAGATGTTGGCGCCGTTGCCGTCGGCCGGGCCCGGCGGGTAGACGTAGGTGCCGACCGACGGGGACAGCGAGGCGCCGCTCCCGAAGGGGGCGGAGTGGTCGACCGGGACTCCCTTGGCCCCGTGGTCGCCGTAGAGGAAACCGGTCCAGAACAGTGCCCCGCCGTCGAGCCGGCTGGCCCCCTCGGTGTGGGGGAAGGGACCGGACGGCAGCGGCCACTCGGCGGTGGTCGGCTCCGGCAGCGTGGGCTGGGCCTCCTGGGCGGCGGGCGGGACGCCCGGAGGCAGGCCGGCGGCGGGGAAGGCTCCGGTGGGGGCGCCGGGCACACCGGCGGCGGCCGTGGCGGCGACTGCAGTGGCGGCGACGGCAGTGGGGGCGGCCACGGCAGTGGCGGCCAGGACGGCCGCCATAACCGCCACGCCAGCCGATCGGGACAGCAGCGAGGCTAGGGAGCACACGTCGGGGGAACGGCGCCGGCACCGGCGCCTTTCGGTCGCCATCCAGGCCGGGTGGCCGCTGGCCGCGGGCCGGGCGAACCCCGGAAGCCGCCGCGCCGACGTACGGGACGCCGGCGCGGCCACCCGGCCAGGGGCCCGGCGCCGGCAGGTAGCCTCGGGCGGTGCCCGACGACACCACCGACGACACCACCGACGACAGCGCCTACCGGCTCCCGAGGACGGTCGAGCCCACCGCCTACCGGCTCACCCTGGAGCCGGACCTGCCGGGCGCCCGGTTCACCGGCACGGTCGAGATCGACGTGGTCGTCCACCAGTCGACCGGCGCCGTGGTGCTGAACGCCGCCGACCTCGACGTCGGCCAGGTGCGGCTGGCGCCCCGGGGCGGTGATCCCCGCCCCGGCACCGTCTCGCTCGACCCGGCCGCCGAGCGGGCGACGCTCACCTTCGGGGGACCGGTCCCGGCCGGACCGGCGACCCTCACCCTTTCGTTCACCGGCACGCTCAACGAGAAGCTGCGCGGCTTCTACCGCAGCACCTTCACCGACGCCGGCGGCACGGCCCACCTGATCGCCACCACCCAGATGGAGTCGACCGACGCCCGGCGGGCCTTCCCGTGCTGGGACGAGCCCGATCGCAAGGCGACGTTCGAGGTCACCCTGGTGGTCGACGGCGGGCTGGCCGCCTACTCGAACTCGGCCGTGGCCGCCGAGGAGGACCTGGGGGACGGCCGGCGCCGCGTCCGGTTCGCCCCGACGATGAAGATGTCCACCTACCTGGTGGCCTTCGTCGTGGGCCCGCTCGAGGCCACCGACCCGGTCGACGCCGGGGGCGTGCCGGTCCGGGTGGTCCACGCGCCGGGCAAGGCCGCCCTCGCCGGCTACGCCCTCGAGGTCGCCGCCCACGCCCTGCCCTTCTTCACCTCGTACTTCGGGATCCCGTACCCGGCCGGCAAGCTCGACCTGGTGGCCATCCCCGACTTCGCCTTCGGGGCGATGGAGAACCTGGGCTGTGTCACCTTCCGGGAGACGGCGCTCCTGGTGGACCCGGGGCGGGCGGCCCGGACCGAGCTCGAGCGGGTGGCCGACGTGGTGTGCCACGAGATCGCCCACATGTGGTTCGGCGACCTCGTCACCATGGGCTGGTGGGAGGGCATCTGGCTGAACGAGGCGTTCGCCACCTTCATGGAGGTGCTCTGCGTCGACGCCTTCCGGCCGGCGTGGCGACGGTGGGTCAGCTTCGGCCTCGAGCGTGAGGCGGCGCTGGCCGTCGACGGGCTCCACGCCACCCGGCCCATCGAGTACCCGGTCGGTCCGCCGGAGGAGGCCGACGGGATGTTTGACGTGCTCACCTACCAGAAGGGGGGCAGCGTCCTGCGGATGCTCGAGCAGTACCTCGGGGCCGAGACCTTCCGGGACGGGGTGCGCCGGTACCTCTCCACCCACGCCTACGGCAACACGGTGACCGCCGACCTGTGGGAGGCCCTCGAGGCGGTGAGCGGCGAGCCGGTGCGGGCCGTGATGGACTCGTGGATCCTCCAGGGCGGCCACCCCCTGGTGGAGGTGGGAGCCGGCACCCTCTCCCAGCAGCCCTTCGCCTACCGTTCGGCGCCCCTCGACGGGGAGAGCGCGGTGGGCCGGCACTGGCAGGTGCCCGTCCTCGTCCGCTCGGTGGACGGCCCCGGCGGCGAGCGTCGCCTCCTCCTCGACCGGGCGTCCTGCCCGCTGCCCCCGGCGGGTGCCGGCGGTGCCGGCGGGACGGGGGCCGGCGGCGCCGGCGGCGTGGACCTGGTCAACGCCGGGGGCTGGGGCGTCTACCGGGTCGGCTACGCGCCGGGCCACCTCGAGGCGCTGGCCGGGCGACTCGAGGCACTCGACCCGCTCGAGCGCGGCAACCTCTTCTCGGACACCTGGGCCCTGGCGCTGGCCGGGCGGACCGGGCTCGACGACTTCCTCTCGCTGGCCGCCCGGCTGGGCGACGAGGAGGACCCCAGCACGTTCTCGGTGGTGGCCGGCGCCCTTGGGCTCTTCGACCGTGTGGTGGCCGGGGCCGACCGTCCGCAGTTGGAGGCAGCGGCGCGGGCGTTGCTGGGGCCCCGGGCGGCCTCCCTCGGATGGGAGCCCCGCCCCACAGAGGGCGAGCGCGTCCCCACCCTCCGGGCCCTCCTGGTCGCCGAGCTCGGCACCGTCGGCGCCGATCCCGGCGTGCGGGAGGAGGCGGCCCGGCGTTTCGACGCCGCCCGGTCCGGGGGCCCGGCCGTCCATCCCGACCTGGAGGCGGCGGTGCTGCGGGCGGTGGCCGCCCAGTGCCGGCCGGGCGACTACGAGGCGTTCCTCGACCGCTACCGGCACCCGGCCACCCCCCAGGAGGAGCTGCGGTACCTGATGACCCTGGCCGCCTTCCCCGACGCCGCCCTGGCCGTGCGCTCCTACGAGCTGGCGGTGGCAGAGGTCCGCACCCAGAACGCCCCGTACCTGATCGGCGCCCTCCTGGCCAACCGGGTCGGCGGGCCACCCGTGTGGGAGCGGGTCAAGGCCGACTGGGGAAGGCTGGTCGAGCGTTTCCCGCTCAACAGCCACAGCCGGATGGTCGACGCCTGCCGGGCCCTGTGCGGCGACCGGACGCTGGCCGACGACGTCGCCGGCTTCCTGCGCGCCCACCCCCTGGCCACCGCCCAACGCTCGGTGACCCAGATGCTCGAGCGCCTGGACGTCAACGTCGCCTTCGGCGAGCAGTGGCGGGACCGCTTGGGCGGCGTGCTGGGCAAGGTGGGATCATCGCCGTCCGGCTGAGCCGCCGGTGAGCCGTCGCCGGCCGGGGCGGGAGCCGAAGTGGGTGCCCCGGTGAACCCGGTCGTCATCGGCATCGTCTTCGGCATCATCGCCGTGGCCGAGCTGCCGGACAAGACGATGATCGCCATGCTCGTCCTGGGCAGCCGGAGCCGACCGGTGCTGGTGTGGGCCGGCGCCTGCGGCGCCTTTCTGGTCCACGTCGTGCTGGCCGTGGTGGCCGGGCGCCTGATCGGCCTGCTCCCCCACCGCACCATCGAGATCGTGACCACGGCCCTCTTCTTCGCCGGGGCGGTGTACCTCCTGGCCGTGCCGGAGAAGAGCGAGGAGCGCCGGGGGGAGAGGGAGGCGGGGGGCTCGGCCGGGGGGAACGCGGCTGCCGGCGGGGACGCCGGTGCCGGGGGGAACGCGGCTGCCGGCGGGGAGGCGATCGGGGTGGCGGCAACCGGCGCCTGGCGGATGGTGGCCACCGCCTTCGGGGTGATCCTGGTGGGCGAGCTGGGCGACCTCACCGAGGTGCTTACGCTGAACCTGGCCGCCCGTTACCACCAACCGGTCTCGGTCTTCATCGGCGCCTATGCCGCCCTGGTGGCGGTGGCGGCGCTCGGGGCCTGGGGTGGCCGGGCGCTGCTGCGCTGGGTACCGGTGTCGGTCGTCCGGCGGGCGGGCGGGGTGGTCCTCCTCGGGTTCACGGCCTACGGCGTCTACGGTCTCCTGCGGTGAGGCCGGCGGGGGCCGGAAGCGCGGCCGGGTCCGGGGGAGCGGCGCGGGCGGGAGGCGCGGCGGGGGCCGGCCGGCTGGCCGGGATCACCGCCCTCGCCCGCTCGACCCGGGGGTTCATGCCCGACGACGAGGGGACCGCCCTCATGGAGGCGGCGCTGCGGGCGGGGCGGGCGTTCGGGGCGTCGGGGGCCTCCGGGGCGTCGGCGGGGGCGGGACCCGGCGGCGCTCGGCCGGTGCTGGTGGAGGTCGGGGCCTGGTGCGGGAAGTCCACCCTGTACCTCGGTGCCGCCGCCGAGGCCACCGGCTCCGTCCTGTTCAGCGTCGACCACCACCGGGGCTCGGAGGAGAACCAGCCCGGGTGGGAGCACCACGATCCCGGCCTGGTCGATCCGGCCGACGGCCGCCTCGACACCCTGCCCCACTGGCGGCGGGCGGTCGCCGCCGCCGGCCTGGAGTCGGTGGTGGTCGGTGTGGTGGGCGACTCGCCGACGGTGGCCGCATGCTGGTCGGCGCCCCTCGCCTTCTGCTTCGTCGACGGTGGCCACGGCGAGGTGCCGGCGTGGGCCGACTACCGGGGCTGGGCTCCCCACGTGGCGCCCGGCGGATGGCTGGCCATCCACGACGTCTTCCCCGACCCGGCCGACGGCGGCCGGCCACCCTACGAGCTGTGGCGCCACGCCCTGGCCTCGGGCACATGGACCGAGGACGGCGAGCGGGGAAGCCTCCGGATCCTGCGCCGGCTCCCGAAGATCTAGGCGTCCGGCGCCCGGCGGTGCCGGTGGCCCGTGGCGGGGTCGGGGCCCCGGGTGGCGAGCCAGGCGTCGAGCTCGTCGGCAGGCATCGGGCGAGCAAAGTAGTAGCCCTGGGCGATGTCGCAGCCCAACGCCCCGAGCGCGTCGAGCGTCGCCGCGTCCTCGACCCCCTCGGCGACCACCGACAGACCGAGGTTGTGGCCGAGGTCGACCGTCGAGCGCACCAGCACCGTGTCGGCCCGTTGACCGACCAGGTCCAGGACGAAGGAGCGATCCACCTTCAGCTCGGCCACCGGCAGCCGGCGAAGGTAGGTCATCGACGAGTAGCCGGTGCCGAAGTCGTCCAGGGACAGGCGAATGCCGCTCCCGGCCAGCTCGCACAGGATGGCCAGGGCACCGGCCGGGTCGCGCATGATGGCGCTCTCGGTGATCTCCAAGAAGAGCCGGCTGGCCGGCACGCCATGGCGGTCGAGCGTGGCCGTGACTCGCGCCGGCAAGCTGGTGTCGTGCAGGCACCGGGCCGAGAGGTTGACCGCCACCGGCACCGTGAGGCCGGCGTCGGACCACGATCGCGCCTGGGCGAGGGCCAGGTCGAGAACCCGGTCGGTGAGCGGGTGGATCAGGTCGGTCGTCTCGGCCAGCGGGACGAACTCGGCCGGAGCCAGGAGCCCGCGCCGGGGATGCTGCCATCGCACCAAGGCCTCGACCCCGGTCAGCGCACCGGTGGCCACGTCGACCTTGGGTTGGTAGTGGACCACGAGCTCCCGGCGGGTCAGGGCCCGGCGCAGGTCACCCAGGAGCTCGAACCGGCTCGGAGCGCCGTCGCCACGGCCCGGCTGGTAGACGGCGACGCCGTCTCCCGACTCCTTTGCCTCGTGCATGGCGGCGTCGGCTTGCCGGAGCAGGTCGACCGGTTCGGTGCCGTGGTCCGGCGCCAGGGTGACGCCGATGCTGGCGGCGATGTCGACGGTGGCATGGTCGGTGGCCGTGACGCCGACCGTGAAGGGTGTCTGGAGGGCAGCGAGGATCCGATCGGCGATCACCACGGCGCCGGCGAGGCCAGGGGGCTCGGGAAGGAGCACGGCGAACTCGTCGCCGGCCAGCCGGGCCACCGTGTCGTGCCCCCGGACGGCGGACGTGACCAGGCGGGGGCCGATCTGAGCCAGGAGCTGATCGCCACAGACGTGACCCAAGGCGTCGTTGACCTCCTTGAACTTGTCCAGGTTGAGCAGCAGCAGCCCGGTCTTGGCTCCCGACCGGTGGCCCGCTTCCAGCGCCTCGGCCAGCCGCTGGACGATCAGCTGGCGATTGGGCAGCCCGGTCAGCGAGTCGTGCTGGGCCTGGTACTGGAGCCGGCGCTGCAGCCGCTCACGATCGGTGACGTCGACCACCAGCCCCATGGCGCCACAGACGGCACCGTCGACGTCGCGGATGGGTGCGACGCTGGCTTCGATGTCGAGCATGCGTCCGTCGCGGCGCCGGAACCGAAGGTGGCAGGCGGGCGATGCCGGAGCCGGCGGCGGCTGGTCCGCCGACCGGGCAGCCTCCAGCACTCCGGCCAATGCCGCATCCGGCAGTGCCTGGCCGAGGGTCTGCTCGGCCGTCCAGCCGAACAGCCGCTCGGCGGCCGGGTTCCACTCCCGGACCAGCCCGAGCCGGTCGAGGGCGAGGATGGCGATCGGGCTGGCGTCGACGAGCGCCCGGAGCTGACCCGTCACCGGGAGGCGGGTCGGGTCGGGGCCGCCGTCTCGGACCCGCGACCGTAGCCGTCCGGCCGCCCCGTTCGCCGCTAGATCCGTCACCGCCTGGCCTACCGGTGGCCCGAGAGGACCCCGGCGCTGGCCAAGGCCTGGTCGGTGACCAGGATCAGTGACACGTCGAACTGCAGGCCCACCTCGTCGCCGACGAGGACCCCGCCGGTCTCCAACGCGTTGTTCCAGATCAACCCGAAGTCGGCGCGACTGATGGCGGCATTGCCGGCGAAGCCGACCAGCTCGTGCCCTGTCGGGTCGACGGACATGCCCACCAGCCTGAAGTCGACCGGCACCGATCGGGTCACCCCGCACACGGTCAAGTCACCCGACACGCTGAAGTGGCCAGGATCCAATGCCACCACCTCGGTGCTGTGGAACAGCACGTCGGGGTAGGAGTCGACGTCGAGGAAGTCCGGGCTCCGGAGGTGCTCGTCCCGCTGGGCCTGCGACGTGGTCAAGCTGGCCGCCGAGATCGTCACGGTCGCCCAGGAACGGGCCGGCACCTCCGGATCCAGGTGGGCCCGGCCCGTGAAGGCGCTGAATTCGCCGCGCACCACGGTGACCATGGCGTATCGGGCAGCGAAGCCGATCCGCGTGTTCCTTTCGTCGACCTCGTAGTCCCCAGCCCGGACCACTCTTACCTGGGTCATTGCCACGACAATCTCCCGTCCATCCCGGCGTCCAGGCCCACGGTGATCGAGTCGGCTCGCCGACCCGCCGACCCGCCGACAGCCAGCAGGCCGGCTGGGCGCCCGGGAACGCATGAAGTACATCGGCTCGGGAGGGCTCCCCCTTGAGCACCGGGCCCGGCCGGAGCCGCCGGGCCGGCGTCCGGGGGCCAGCCGCCGGGCTTCACCGGGCCAGGGCGATGAACCCGCCGACGATGAGGCCGTACAGGACATGGGCGGACAGGCTGACCAGGGCGGTGGAACGGCCGTAGTTGCGCAGCAGGAACCCCGGGGGCTCGATCAACGGCGACTCGTCGGCGACGGTGTCGGTCGACCCCATACGGGGGTGGAGGGCCGGGAGGACGACGTTGACGAGCGAGGTCGCCGAGAAGAGCCCGTGGACCAGGCCGAAGAGCGCGCCCAGCGCCCAGCCGGCGTGGCCGATGGCCGCGAAGACGCCGTAATAGACGAGGGCGAAGGCCAGCCCGAACCCGAAGTGGGCCAGGTAGCCGAGGGCCTTGGCCCGCCGGCGGTCCGACGTGACCGCCGTGCCGAGCAGGAACGGGAGATCCATCCGCGTCAGGCGCGCCTCGCTCCCGGCGCGCAGCACGGTCGTGAGCACCAACGTTCCGCCGAACCCGCCGGCGATGGCGCCCCAGATGCCCACCTACTCCGGTCCCCCGAGCGCCAGCGCAGCGTGGATGAGGGCCAGGTGGGTGAGCGCCTGGGGCAGGTTGCCGAGGAAGGCGCCGGTCGCCGGGTCGATCTCCTCGGCGAACAGCCCGACGTCGTTGGCCAGGTCGACGAGCTGACCCATGAGGGCCAGCGCCTCCGGCCGGCGCTCCTGAACGGCCAGGGCCTCGGCCAGCCAGAACGAACAGGCCAGGAAGGCGCCCTCGGTCCCGGCAAGCCCGTCCTCGCCGGAGTAGCGGTAGACGAACGGCCCGTTCGACAGCTCGCGACGCACGGCCTCGACCGTGGCCAGCATCCTCGGGTCGAAGGGATCGGCGTAGCGGTAGAGCACCCCGAAGAGCAGGCTGGCATCGAGCTCCTCGCTCCCGGCATAGCGGACGAAGCTGCCCTTGGCGCCCGACCAGCACCGCTCGTCGACGAACCGGGCAACGGCCGCCGACTCCTGGCGCCAGGCGGCGGCGTGCTTTGACGGGATGAGCCCGGCCTCGGCCAGCGACAGTGCGCGTTCGAGGGCCACCGAGCACATCATCTTGGACTGGGTGAAGTGTTGGAGCCCGCTGCGCACCTCCCACAAGCCCGAGTCCGGGCGCCGCCAGATGCGGCAGACGAGATCGGCCATCTCGGCCAGGCGGCGGGCGATGTCGGGATCGATCGGCCGTCCGGCCTGGGCGTAGAGCCACGCCGCCTGGAACAGGTCGCCGTAGACGTCGAGCTGGAGCTGGTCGGCCGCCCCGTTGCCGACCCGGACGGGTGCCGAGCCCCGGTAGCCGGCGAGCTCGAGTGCCGTCTCGGGGGCTCGGGCCCCTCCGTCCAGGCGGTAGAGCGTCTGCAGCCTGGGGTGGGTGATCTGTGAGGCCTGCATGAGCCACCAGAAGAAGGCGTCGGCCTCGGCGACGCATCCGAGACGGAGCAGGGCGCCGAGCACGAACGCCGAGTCCCGGACCCAGCAGAACCGATAGTCCCAGTTGCGCTCGCCCCCCACCTGCTCGGGGAGCGACGTGGTGGCGGCGGCGGCGATGGCCCCTGACGGGGCGTGCACCAGGAGCTTGAGCGCCAGGGCGCTGCGCACGACGGCGGGTCCCCACGGCGGCTCGGCCCGGAGCGCGCCCGACCACTGCCGCCACCGGTGGCTGGTGGCTTCGAGCCGGGCCTCGACGTCGCGCCGGGCCGGGATGACCAGCGGCTCCTGGTGCGACGCGCAGAGGGCGAGCACGGCCCGCTCGCCGGCCAGCGAGCCGAAGCGGCCGCTCACGCAACCTTGCGGCCCGGACACCGCCGGTGCGCCGGCGCCCCACGAGCACACGGCCACGGCATCAGCGCCGTGCGTGGCCACCGGCACGCCGGACCTCCATTCGAGGCGGGTCCGACGGGAGCCGTAGCCGAAGTGCGGCGTGACGCTCCAGCGCATGGGCACCGATCCCGACCGCCCGTCCACCACCCGCACCAGCTCCCGCTGGGGGCAGAGCCCTCCGGAGGGGAAGGTCATGGCGTCGGTGACGGCGACGGTGCCACCCGACGTCGAGAACGTCGTCTCCACCACGTTGGTGCCGGGCAGGTAGCGCCGCTCGACGTCGAACGATCCTGTCGGTCGGAGCTCGAACCGCCCCCCCTTGCCGGCATCGAGGAGGGCGCCGAGCACCGAGGGGGAGTCGAGGTCGGGGAGGCACAGCCAGTCGACGGAACCGTCCCTGGCCACCAGGGCCGCGGTCCGTCCGTCGCCCACGACGGCGTAGTCGCGGAGTGGGACATGGTCCCGCAAGAGGTCAGGAGGTGGCAGTACCGGCAGGATACGGGACGCCAGCCGGGCTCACGGGCTGCCGGGCCCGGCGACGGTGCCGGGACGGGCGAGCGAGGCGGGGCGAGCGAGGCGGGGCGAGGCGGGCCGGGCCGGGCCCTCAGGATCCCCTGGTGGCGAGGGAACTGGCAGAGCTTCTTCTTGGGGTCACCGCCGGTCCTCCCCGACCCACGGCCATGGCGGCGACCGCCGGCCCATCAGCGGCCCGATGCCTGCTTGACGGTGATCGGCTCCAACGGTCCGGACCTACCGGCGACCGGATGTTCAAAGCTGCTCGGGCCCATGGCGTCGAGCACTTCGTCCATGCCTGCCAGGGAATGACCGCTGACGAACGCGTCGACGTGAGGAAGGGCGGCGGCCATTCCCCCCACCATCGGGGCGAAGCCGGGCGCCGCCCGCCGGGGGTTGACCCAGATCACCCGGTAGGCGAGGCGGTGCAGTCGCGCCATCTCGCGGCTTACGACCGAAGGGTCGCCGCAGTCCCAGCCATCGGACAGGACGACCACCACGGCGCCGCGAGCCAGTCCCGGGCGACCGTAGCTGTCGTTGAACGACTTGAGAGCGTCGCCGATGCGGGTGCCACCAGACCAGTCGTGCGCTGCCCTTCCGGCCTTCTGCAAGGCCACGTCTGCGGTCGATGCGCGCAGGGCTCGGGTCAGCCTGGTGAGCCGGGTGGAGAACACGAACGCCTCGGCTCGGGCCGTTCGGACGCTGGACAGCAGCAACTGCAGGTAGGCCCGGGAGTACTGCTCCATGGACCCGGAGACGTCGCAGATGAGCACCAGCCGCCTGGATCGTTGTCGCCGGCGCCGGCGCACCTCCACCAGCGGCTCTCCGCCAGTGCGGGTGGCCCGGCGAAGGGTGGCGCGCACGTCCAGCTCCGGGCCCGACCGGCGCCTCGTATGCCGCCGGCTGCGACGAAGGGGGGTCGCGAAGGCCATCTTCGCGGCCAGGACCTGTAGCTGGGCCAGCTCCGTTGCGGTCAGGTGGGCAAAGTCCTTGCTGCGCAGGCGCTCGTCCGCGCTCACCGCGGCCATGACGACCTCCCGGCCGGGCTCGATCCCATCCGAGTGAGCGGGGGCCTCCGAGGGCGCCACCAGCGACGGGTCCGCTGGCTGGCCAGCCCGGGCAAGAGCCGGCGACGACGGCCCTGGAGGCTCCGGCGCCCGGGCGATCGCCCCGACCGGCGGCTGGGGGCCGCGTAGCTCGGCTGGGTCGACCAGACCCCCGAACACCTGGGCGAACACCCGGTCGAAGATCTCGATGCCGGCCTGGTCGCTTACCAGGGTGACCCGCGCCATCCAGTACAGCTCGGCGTCGGTTGCCGGCGGCGCCAGCACCATGGCGGCGGCCAGCCGCCCGGCCCGAGAGGGGACGACGGGCAGGCCGGCAGCGTGCAACAGCCGGCCGAACCGGGCGGTGAGGTCGGCCAGATCCGCCTCGCAGGGTGCGGACGTCGAGGTCAACGGTCACCGGCCACCCAGGCCATCCCCTTTTCCGAGACCACCGTCAAGTCGTCGTGGTACTTGATGACGGAGCCGAGGGTGGCAGACGCTGCCCCCTCGTCGAGGACCGGGAGCCCGAGAATGCCGAGGGCCAGGACCCAATTGATCGCTTCGGCCACCCCGGGCGGCTTCTGCACATCGAGGGTTCGCAGCCGCTGCACGGCCGACGCCACCTGCGACGCCAGTGACGCCCGGGCAGACGGGACCCGCCGGCGGATGATGGCCGCGGTCCGCGCCACGTCTGGGTAGTCGATCCAGTGGTACAGGCAACGCCGCTTCAAGGCATCGTGAAGATCGCGGGTCCGGTTCGACGTGAGCACCACGATCGGGGGGTGCACGGCCGGGACCGTCCCCAGCTCAGGGATGGTCAGGCTGCCCTCGGCCAGCAGTTCGAAGAGGAAGGCTTCGAACTCGTCGTCGGCCCGGTCGATCTCGTCGACCAGCAACACGGCCGGGCGCGGCCCCGGGTGCTCGACCGCTCGCAAGAGCGGCCGGCCGATCAGGTAGTCGCGGCCGAACAGGTCGTCACTGGCGATCTCCCGGTCACCCGCTTCGGCGACCTTGATGGCGAGGAGCTGGCGAGGGAAATTCCATTCGTAGAGCGCTTCTGCGGCGTCGATCCCCTCGTAGCACTGCAGCCGGATGAGCGGGGTGTCCAACACTTGGGCCAGCGCCTTGGCCGCCTCCGTCTTGCCGACGCCCGCCTCTCCTTCGAGCAACAACGGCTGGGGTAGGCGGGCGCCGCAGAACAGCGCCGTCGCCAGGCCGTCGTCAGGCAGGTACCCGGTCCGGCCGAGGGCTTCCCGCAGACCGGCCGGCGACGGGACCAGTTCGCCGACGGACGTCAAGGCGACGCCGGGTACGCACCCGGGTCGGCCAGGAACGCAGCCTGACATTCCGACCCGCACGACCACACCGTCCGGCCGGAGCCAGGGTCTTCCGTGTGCAAACCATCCTCGGAAACGAGTACCGGCATCCCGCACACCGGGTCGACTGCAGTGCACATCGCCGCTATCAGCGGCCGTCCCGGCCGGGATACCCGGGGCTGAGATGCGACGATCTCGGCCAATATGGACAGAGCTACCTCCTCGGCGGTGCCGGCTCGAATGTCCAGCCCAGCCGGCGTGCGCACGCGGGCCTTGAGCGAGTCGTCGACCGGCAGGGCAGCCACCACGGCTGGTCCGCGCCGGCGGCTCGCCACCAGCCCCACGTAGGGCACCCCGGCCTTCAGGGCGGCGACCAACGCCGACGGTTCGTGCCTGCCATGCGACGCCACCACCACCGCCGCTGCATCCGGCTCGACCCGGCCTTCGTAGGCCGACATGGCATAGCCCAGCGGGCAGCCGAGAGCGAACAGGGCCGCCGCCGTCGGGCTGTCGCCGACCACATGGCAAAGCGGCGGGGGCAGCCACGGTTCGAGGAAGATCTCGAGAGTGCCACCGGACAGGCACGGGTTGTGCACCACCACCTTGCCAGGCTGGTCCGGCTCGGGCTCGGGCGTGATGCGGAGCAGCCCGGTCTCTCCGGACGCCAGTCCTTCGAGCGAATGCTGGCGTACGGTCGTCTCGGCGCACTGGCCCCCGACGAACCCCTCCATGGTCCCGTCGGCGAAGATCAGGGCCTCGTCACCCGGCTTGGCCGAAGTAGGGCGATCAGCCAGTACCACCCGGGCCAGGACGAATGGCACCCGCGACCCCCGCAGTTCCATGGAGCGGCGAGACAGGTCTTGGCGGATCACCGCGTGGTCACTCTATGGCCAGGTCGGTGCGCAGGGGCCGCCCCTGCAAGGCTCGCCAGGTGACCGCCGGGGTGAACGGCATGTCGGCATGGCGTAGCTGGAGCGCGTCCAGGACGGCGTTGACCACCGCCGGCGGGGATCCGACCGTGGCCGACTCCCCCACTCCCTTTACGCCTATCGGATGGTGGGGCGACGGCGTCACCGTCTGGCCCAGCTCCCAGCTCGGGCACTCCATCGACGTTGGCAGCAGGTAGTCCATGAACGAGCCACCCAGGTTGTTCCCCTCCTTGTCGAAGGCGATGACCTGCATCAAGGCCATGCCCACCCCGTCGGCCAGGCCGCCATGAACCTGCCCTTCCACGATCATGGGGTTGATGCGGGGGCCGCAGTCGTCGACCGCGATGAACCGCCGCACCTCGACCGCTCCGGTCTGGGGATCGACGTCCACCACGCAGATGTACGCCCCGAACGGGAACGTGAGGTTCGGCGGGTTGTACACCACCGATGCGTCAAGGTGCCCCTCCACTCCCTCCGGGAGCTCGAGGCTGCTGTGGGCCGCCATGGCGATCTCGGCGATGGTCTTGCCCCGCGATGGGTCACCCTTGACACGCCACCGGCCATGCTCCCACTCGAGGTCGTCGACGGAGCATTCCAGGGCAGCGGCCGCCACGATGCGGGCCTTCTCCTTGATGCGCTGAGCCGCCACGGCCGCTGCCGCCCCGGACACCGGGGTGGAGCGGGACCCATAGGTGCCGAGGCCGAATGGAGTGTTGTCGGTGTCGCCGTGGATGACCTCGATGTCCTCCGGCGGCAGGCCGATCACGTGCGACACGATCTGGGCGAAGGTCGTCTCGTGACCCTGCCCCTGGGTCTGGACGCTGATGCGGAGCTGGGCCTTGCCGGTCGGATGGACACGGAGCTCGCAGCCGTCGGCCATTCCGAGCCCCAGGATGTCCATGTGCTTGCGGGGGCCGGCCCCGACCCCCTCGGTGAAGAACGCCACCCCGATCCCCATCAGCGGAGTGGCCGGGTCGGCATCCGGCTTCGCCGCCGCCGCCCGGCGCTCGGTCTGCTCCCGGCGCAGCTCTTCGTAGCCGGCAATCCTCATGGCCTCTTCGAGAGCCGCCGGGTAGTTGCCGGAGTCGTACTCCCAACCGGTGGGCGACTTGTAGGGGAACTGCTCAGGACGCAGCAGGTTCTTCATCCGCAGCTCCGCCGGGTCCACCTTCAGCTCGAAGGCCAGGCAGTCGACCATGCGTTCGACGAGGTACACCGCCTCGGTGATGCGGAACGAGCAGGCGTAGGCCACGCCGCCCAAGGCCTTGTTGGTGTACACCGCGGTCACCTTGCAGTGGGCCGCCGGATAGTCGTACGACCCGGTAAAGATGTGGAAGAACCCGGCCGGGAACTTGGTGGGCTGGGCCACCCCGTTGAAGGCGCCGTGGTCAGCGAGAACGTTCACCCGCAGGCCAAGGATCTTGCCGTCCTTGGTGGCGGCGATCTCGCCGTGCATGTGGTAGTCGCGGGCGAATGACGTCGACATCAGGTTCTCGGAGCGGTCCTCGACCCACTTGACCGGCGCTCCGGTGACGATCGATCCCACGATCGACAGCACGTAGCCGGGATAGATCCCGACCTTGTTGCCGAACCCGCCGCCGATGTCGGGCGAGATCACCTGGATCTTGTGCTCCGGCAACCCGGCCACCAGGGCGTAGATGGTCCGGTGGGCATGGGGCGCCTGCGTCGTCGTCCAGATGGTCAACTTGCCCGTGACCTTGTCCATGTGGGCCACCGACCCGCAGGTCTCCATGGGCGCCGGGTGGACCCGGGGATAGACAACGTCCTGGGCCACGACCACGTCCGCTTCGGCGAACGCCGCCTCGCAAGCAGCCGCGTCTCCGGCCTCCCAGTCGTAGATCCAGTTGTTGGTCCGGCCCTCCAGGTCGTCACGGATGACGGGGGCGTCCGGATCGAGGGCACGGGTGGCGTCGACCACCGGCGGCAGCCGCTCGTACTCGACTTCGATCAGCTCCAACGCGTCACGCGCCGAGTACTCGTCTTCGGCCACCACGAACGCCACTTCCTGACCCTGGAACCGGACCTTGTCGGTGACGAGCACCGACGTGACGTCCCCCGACAGGGTCGGCATCCAGGCCAGGCCCAACGATTCGAGCGTCTGGCCGGTGATCACCGCTTTCACCTTGGGATGGGCCTCCGCCGCGCTGGTGTCGATCGAGATCAGCCGGGCGTGCGCGTAGTCACTGCGCAGCACGGCGCCGTGGAGCATCCCGGGAAGGTTGACGTCGTCGACGTAATGGCCCTGACCGCGGACGAAGCGGGCATCCTCCTTGCGGGTCATACGACCGAAGCCGAGCGGGTTGCCGGCCGCGCTCCGCGACACGTCGGGGATGGGGACTTCGGTGGCAGTCATGCCGTTGCTCCATCCAGGGCGGGCACGGCTTGCTCGGCTCCGGCGGGGTGCGCAGCGGCCCACCGGACCGCCCGGACGATGTTCTCGTAGCCGGTACAGCGGCAAAGATTTCCCGAGATGGCCTCCCGGATGGTGGCATCGTCCGGATCGGGGTCGTCGTCGAGCAGGGCCCGAGCGGTCATCATCATGCCGGGGGTGCAGAAGCCGCACTGCAGGCCGTGCTCCTCGATGAAACCCTGCTGGACCGGGTCGAGGCTGCCGTCAACCTCGAGGCCTTCCACCGTGCGCACGTCGTGCCCGTCCGCCATGGCGGCCAACGTCGTACAGCTCTTGACCGGAAGGCCGTCCAGCCACACCGTGCAGGCTCCGCAGTTGGAGGTGTCGCATCCCCAGTGGGTGCCGGTGAGCCGGAGGGTGTTGCGCAGGTAGTGGACCAGCAGCAGCCGGTCCTCGATGTTGGCGGTGGTCTCTGCTCCATTGACGTTGACCGTGACCCGCATCAGGTGACTTCTCCTTTGGCTCGGGCGATCGATCTGGCCAGGGCCCGGCCCACCAGCACGCCGACCAGGTGGCGCTTGTAGTCCTGCGGGCCGCGTTGGTCGGCCGACGGGTTGCAGGACTGGGCGCAGATCACGGCCGCCTGGCCTATCGCCGCCGCCGATGCCGGCCCTCCCCGCAGCTGTTCCTCCGCCGCCACGCACGTGAAGTGTGCCGCGCCCACTGCGGTGATCCCGATGCCGACGTCGGTAATGGCGTCGCCCTCGACTTGGACGAACGTGCCCGCCGCCGCGATCGGCCAGTCGCCCGCCCGCCGTTCCAGTTTCTCGTAGGCGCTGCCGCTCCCCGGGCGGATCGACACCCGGACCTCGGTCAATATCTCGGCGTCACCGACGGCGGTCTCGTAGGG